>JBFWRA010000063.1:0-9376 GCA_050249155.1 Isosphaeraceae bacterium
GCAAAACGACGACGGCGGATGGCCCTGGGTCGTCAGCGGCGGTCCGATCCCCCTGGGAAACAACCCCAACCAGGCCAGGATGAGCGACCCGATGACCTCCGCGAGGGTCGTCTGGGCGCTCGCGACGGCCGAACCCCTCGGGCTGCTGACCGATCCCAAGGCGCTAGAGAAGGCCACGGGCTACCTCGCGCAGGAGTATGCCAAGGCCGGAGCGGGCGACCACGAATCCAGGGCCGTCCTCTGCCACGCCCTGAGCACGCGAAAGCAGGCGACCTTCGAGACGGCCAATAGCCTGAACAGGCTGCGCCAGTCGCTCTCCGACGCGGCGCTGGCCTACCTCGCCCTGACCTTCGTCAACCTGGATCGAGCGCCTTTGGCCGGGGAGGTCCTCGACGTGCTCCGACCCAGGGCCAAGTCCGAGTCGGTCGGACCGGGTGGCAAGCCTCGCACCCACTGGACGGGCGGGGGTTCGCTCCCCTGGAATCGGAGCGACACCGAGGCCACCGCGCTGGTGGCGCTGGTTTACGCCCAGGTTCGTCCCCAGGCGGCCGAACTGGGACAGGCGATCGAATGGCTGCTGGCCCACCGACAGAACTTCGGCTGGCAGCCCCACAAGGCCAAGGGGCCCGCCCTGGCGGCGCTCGGGGCCTATCACGGCAAGGCGGCCTCCGCCGAGGATCGCTACGACCTGGTCGTCACGGTCAACGACACCGAGGTCCATCGCGCCAGGGTCGTCGGGGCCGCCGAAGGGAACGCCATCCCGGTTCCCCAGGACGCTCTCAAGGCCGGCGACCGCAATCGGATCCGCTTCCAGATCGAAGGCAGAGGGACGTTCGGATACGCCGTGACCCTGACCGGCTTCACCAGGGACTTCGGACCCGATCAGGACACCGCGAACCGGTCGTTCCTGGTCACCCGGCACGTCTTCCAGCCCGCCGAGCCGGAACTGAACGGTCGCAAGCTCGCCACCGGCTTCGACGTCGCGGTCAACGCCACCTATTTCGAGAACCTGGCGCGCCAGGTCGACGGCGGAGGCCGGGTCCGGGTTCGGGTGGACGCCCATCGGGTCTATCGGCCAGGTCAACAACCCTGGGAACGTGAATTCCTCGTTCTGGAAGACCATATCCCCGCCGGGACCACGCTGGTGGAGGGCTCGGTCCAGACCTCGGCCGCGCGTCATGAGGTGGCGGACGACACGATTCGGTTCTACTTCAGCCCCGATCAGAACCCGGGTCAGTCGTCCTACGACGTCTTCGGCTATCTCCCCGGTCAATATCGGTCCTTGCCTCCGTGGATCTCCTCGGCGTACGAACCGGGTCGCAGGCACATGGCCAGGGAAGGCGTGTACGACCTCAAGGTCCTCGCCCCGGGAGAGAAGAACACCGACCCGTACCGGCCGACCCCGAGCGAGCTTTACGCCCGGGGCAAGGCGTTGTACGACGCGGGCCAGCTCGACGAGGCCGCCGAGCCTCTGGAGGCGCTCTTCGACGCCTACACCCTCCGCGACGACGTCGCCAAGGACGCCGCGCGGATGCTCCTGCTGATCCACATCAAGCACTACGACGCCCGAAAGGTCGTCCAGTACTTCGAGGTGGTCAAGGAAAAGGCCCCCGAGCTGGTCGTCACGTTCGACGACCTGCTGGTGATCGGCAAGGCTTATCGCGACATCAACGAACATGAGCGCGCGTTTATCGTTTGGCGCGGGGTCTCCGAGGCGAGTTACCTTGAGGACGCCCGGGTCGGCGAGGTCCTCCGTCAGCGCGGAAGGACCCTGGAAGGCATCGCCTACCTTCTGGATCTCTGGCGCGAGTATCCCAATTCCGCGTCGATCGAGAGTGACTTCTTCGGTCTCGCGCAACTCATCGCCCGACAGGCGGGCGAGGCGTTGACCAACGCTCCCCTGCGCCGAGAACTCGCCGACGCGGGCGTCACCCGTTCGGAGCTCTTGCTTCAGGCGATCCGGGTGACCCAGGCGTTCCTCGCGCAGTCTCCCGACAACCCGGTGGCCGACGAGGCGAGCCTGGCCCTGGTGGGCGACTTCCTCGCCCTGGAGGACTACCCCGCGGTGGTCCGGCTGTCGGCCCGATTCGCCAAGCTCTATCCTCGCAGCACCTTCCTCGACAGCTTCCAGTACAGCGAGGCGCTCGGCGAGTTCCACCTGGGCCACCACGACCGCGCCGTCGAGGTCGCCGAGGCGATCGCCAAGGCGACCTATAAAGACCCGAGCGGCGTCGAGCGGCCCAGTCCGAACAAGTGGCAGGCCGTTTACATCCTCGGCCAGATCTTCGACGCCCGACGCGACCCCGCCAGGGCGATCGAGTACTACCGCCAGGTGGCCGAGCGGTTCACCGACGCGGCGGACGCCGTGAACTGGTTCACTCACAAGGCGCTCTCCCTGCCCGAGGTCACCGTCGTCCATCCCGCTCGCGAACCCAAGGTGGCGCGAGGGGCCCCCGGGTTCCGCAACGTCGGCGTGGGGCGCGACGAGAGCCGGCCCGATCCAAAGTTCCCCGACGAACTGCGGCTCCGTTACCGGAACGTCGCCGAGACCGAGGTGAAGGTCTATCCGGTCGACCTGATGCGGCTCTACCTGACCCGCCGCAACCTCGACGAGATCGCGGGGATCGACCTCGCCGGGATCACCCCGCTGGTCGAGACCACCGTCAAACTCGGCGACGGGGAGGACTTCGCGGATAAGCTCCGGAAGCTCGACCTGGGCCTGACCAAGGAAGGCGCTTACCTCGTGATGGCCCGAGGGGACAACCTGTACGCCTCGGGGATCGTGCTGGTCAGCCCCCTGGAACTGGAGGTCCAGGAAGACGCGGAGGCCGGCCGGGTCCGGGTGACGGTCCGGGACGCGGTGACCGGCGACCTCGTGCCGAAGGTTCAGATCAAGGTCATCGGGAGTCGCAACGGGAACTTCCTCTCGGGAGAGACCGACCTCCGGGGCGTTTTCGTGGCCGAGGGCGTGCGGGGAGAGGCCACCGCCGTCGCCCGCAAGGGAACGGCCCAGTACGCCTTCCACCGCGGCGAGCGGTCCCTGGGGGCCGAACCGCCGCAAGCCGGAGCCCCGGCCGCGCAGCCAGCCAGGCCCGCGGCCCCTCAGCTCGAGGAAAACGTGAAGATGCTTAACGACGCGAATCAGATGCGGCAAATGGAACGGCTCGAACAGCGGTACAAGGCCATGCCCGCGCCTGGGATGCAAGGAGGCGCGGCGGCCGGCGGGTTCCGTTGATCGGCCGGGTGGTACTGGCGAGGATCGGCTCTTCCCCGCTATAAACAGGCGAGAGTCGATCCTTCCACCACGGAGAACCTCCATGCGTTCCCTCACGACCCTCGCTCTGGCGCTCGCGGCGCTTCCCTTCGTCACCCACGCCAGGGCCCTGGCCGACGACGCCCCGAAGGCCGGTGAACGCGTCTTCGAGTTGAGGACCTATTACACATTCCCCGGGCGACTTGACGCGCTCAACGCCCGGTTCCGCGACCACACCTGCGCGCTTTTCAAGAAGCATGGCATGGAGCTGGTCGGATTCTGGACGCCCCAGGAGGAGAAGGACGGGAAGTCCAACACGCTGGTTTATTTGCTGGCGTTCCCCAGCCGGGAGGCCGCCGCCGCGTCCTGGAAAGCCTTCGCGGCCGACCCGGAATGGAAAGCCGCCCGAGAGGCCAGCGAGAAAGACGGCAAGATCGTCGAACGGGTAACCTCGGTCTACCTCGATCCGACCGATTACAGCGCGATCAAATAACCACGACTCGAGTTCCGATCCAGGACCCTCGCGCCCACGGCCTCAGGCACGCCCCAGCGCCCCGCTGACGGCGGCCTGAAGGCTTTCGCCAAGTCCCTTCTGTCGAATCGTCTCCAGGTCGAGCCGACAGGCGAACATGGCGTCGACGACTCTCGGATCCCACTGCGAGCCCGAGCCCTTGTGAAAGATCTCGTCGATCTGGGAGGGGGTCAGCCGTCGGCGATACGGGCGAGTTGACGACATCGCGTCATAGGAATCGGCCACGGCGAGAATCCTGGCCTCGAACGGGATCGCGTCCCCGGCCAGTCCGTCGGGATAGCCGGTCCCGTCCAGGCTCTCATGATGATGTCGGACGCCAGGCAGCAAGTGGCCCAGTTTCTTCAGGTCGGCGAGGATCTGAACGCCAATCTCGACGTGCTTCTGAATCTGTCGATACTCGTCGGGGGTGAGCGGGCCGGCCTTCTTCAGGACCGCGTCGTCGACGCCAATCTTACCCACGTCGTGTAGCAGACCCATCAGGTATAGGTCGCTGCGCTGGGCGGGTGGCACGCCCAGTTCCTCGGACAGTCGAACGGCGATCCGCGCGACTCGTTCCGAGTGTCCGGAGGTGTACGGGTCCTTGGCGTCAATCGCCGAGGTGAGTGATCGGATGACGCCGAAGAGAAGCTCCTTGAGGTCCGCGTAGCCCCTGGCATGGTTTTGCTGCGTGCAGATGACCGAGGCGACGGGCTGGAGGAGTTCGGCGTCGCTGATCCGGAAAGGTCGGTCGTCCAGCGAGTTGACGGCGATCAACCACCCCATGGGTCTTTGGGAATCCGCGGCGGCGGCGATGACGCGGCGGACGTTTGGGTCGCCGAAGCTATCGGGTTCGTTCCAGACGTGGATCGGGTCGACCGCCGGCCCCGTGGGGATCAGAACGCGGTAACCTTCCGCGTGAATCCCGGCGACCTCGCCACTGGTCACGACCGGCTCGGAATGCTGGCAGGGGATCCAGGCGACGACCTGCACACCCAGGGTGCTTCGGAGGGCGTTGCAGGCCAGGTGTTGGAACCGTTCGGGGGCGTCGGAGAGCCTCATCCTTCGGATCAATCGGGCGAGGATGACCCCTTCCCCTCCTTCCGACGTTTGCGCCGAGGACATGGGAGCGCGCACCGAGGAGCGCGAACCCTGCGCTTTGAGTCGCTCACGGATCTCCCTTCCCCAGGCGATCAGCGCGGGCTCGGGGCAGGGGGGACCCCAGGGAAGATCCGGGCGTGGGTCCAGGCGTTGGGCGTCACGAAATCCCGCCAGGGCGACCATTCCCGTCAGAGGAGTCGCGAGGTTCATCAGAAGCCAGACCGTGGGCGTTCCGCCCGTGATCGACGGGTCGGGATGCCAGGTCGCGACGGGCGGCGCGACGCCGGATTGCGCTTCGGCGCGCAAGTGCCGCAGGACCTCCTCGATCCTGGGAAACGTCGCTGGCGGGCCTCCGGAAAACGCGATCCAGCCACCGGCCGAGGGATCGATCAGCCCCACCGGCGCGCTGAGCGTGTGAGCGAGGGCCGCGCTGACGCGTTCCGGGTCGCGCGGCGCCACGGAGTGGTGATGTGAGGGGTTGGGGCGGCCGGTCGAGTTCGCGGCGCCGAACATAGGGGGAGTCCTCCCGCCTAGAGACTTGTCAAGCATCCTTTAAAGATCGTAGTTCACGATGAGCGGGTGAGGGGGGGTGAACGCGCGTTTTCGATGGATCTTCCCCCTGGGAACGGGTCTCTCCGGCGGATCGGATCGACCGGTTTGGACAGTCCCGTCTCGAAGGGCTATACCCCTTCAGGACCCCAACGGGCTCGCGTCATGAACCCTGGATCGGGTCAAGCCCAGGACGTTCGCGGACCCCGCCGAGGCCGGCGATGAGCCATCGATCCGACAGACCGACGAGCGACCCTGGCCAGGGTTTTCTTGGCCACTGGAATCTCGGCGAGACCGACGACCACTCCGCGGACCTTGACGACTCCTTGCTGGCGATCCCGCCCCCACGTCGCGATCCGCGCCCCGAACAGGGTCGACCGTTTGGAGGGATTCCCGCCCCTCATCTCACGCTTCCCCCGGTTCCAGAGCCCTTCGAAGGCCGCGCTGAGACGTCCGACGCCCCGTTCCTTGACTTCGCGTTCGGCCAGACCGACGGGCATGAGGCCGACAGCCTGTTCGCTCCGGAACCGGCGCCGCCACGATCAGGGGCCCCCCAGGCGTATCGCTTCGACAGCGGAGGCGTCACTCATCCGGAGGCGGTCCTCTCCACGTTGAGGGCGGGGGACACTCTTTCCGGCTTTCATTTGCTGACGGAACTCGGGCGAGGGGCCTTCGCCAGGGTCTTCCTCGCCGAGCAAGTCGACCTCGGTCATCGACGTGTCGCCCTGAAGGTTTCGAGGGCCGAGGGAGACGAGCCCCAGATCCTGGCCAGACTCCAGCACGCCCATATCGTTCCGATCCACTCGCTGCACGACGATCCGAAGTCGGGACTTCGGCTGCTCTGCATGCCTTACCTTGGGGGGGCGAATCTCGCCCAGGTACTCGAGACGGCCGTGGGCGGGTGCCCCACCGCGCCTCAACGACTCAGTCTGGTCGACGCGCTGGACGAGGTCGACATGCGTTTCCAGGCCGTCGTGGAGCGTTCCAAGGCGCGCGCGAGCGCCTCCATAGCCAAGGCGGAGGTCCTGTTCCGGTCCGAGTCGAAGCTCCCGGCCTCGAAACGCGCCGAGAGCCCCTCGCAGCCTCGGGGGAGTTCGCTCCGGCCCTTCTCGGCCAGTGTGACGATCGGGTCGCGCCACCGCTTCCAATCGCTCTGGCAACGACTTCTGCGCCGGATCCCGCGGGACGAGACGAGTCCCCTCTCACCCCTGGAACGCGATTTCGACCAGCCCTCACGGCGGTTCCTTCGACAGGCGGACAGGCTTCAAGCGGCGGTCTGGATCGTCGCCCGACTGGCCGAGGGGCTGGAACACGCGCACTCCCGAGGTCTCCTGCATCGTGACCTCAAGCCCTCGAACGTCCTGATCGCCGGCGACGGAACGCCGATGCTGCTGGACTTCAACCTCTCGACTGACGCTCAGCCGGCGGACTCCAGGGAGGGAGAGAAGGCGATGCTCGGCGGCACCTTGCCATACATGTCTCCCGAACACCTCGCCGCGTTCGACCCGCGCGAGGCCCTCGACGCCGAGGACGTCGACGAACGCTCGGACCTTTATTCCCTGGGCCTGATCCTCTTCGAGATGGTCGCGGGCGAGCACCCGTTTCCCGAACCACCCCTCGGGACGCCGTTGCTCGACGCGATCACGGCGATGGCCCGACAGCGTCGGCAGGTGCCCTCGGCGCGGGCCTTCAACCCGCTGGTTCCCTGGAGCCTCGAATCAATCCTCCGCAAGTGCCTCGACCCGGAACCGACCCGGCGCTACGCGAGGGCCCGCGAACTGGCCGAGGACCTCAAGCGATTCCTCGACGATCGGCCCCTGAGATACGCCCCGGAACCGAGTCTTCGAGAGCGCGCCGCCAAGTGGCTGCGGCGCAATCCCAGGGTCCGCAACAGCTCCTCGATCGCCGCCATGGCCACCGTCCTGATGATCGGGCTCGGCGGGCTGATCGGCCTGCTCTCGAACAACATGCAGAATCTCTCGGCGAGGCTCAAGCTCCAGGTCTACCGCACCGACGTGGATGAGTGCCGGTTCCTGCTCAATCACGCCAGCGGCCCAGCCGAGCATCTGGACCGAGGCCTCGCCAAGGCGTCGCAAACGCGATCCTTGCTGGGCTTGACCTCCGAGGGCGTTCTTCCCGAAGGCACCTGGCTCTCTCGACTGGACGTGCGGGAGGCGGAGGAGGTCCGCGGGATGGCCACGGAGGTGATCTTGATGGAGACCCGGGCGCGGGTCGACCGCGCCGCGCGGACGGGTCGCGAAGCCGACCGGCACGCGACCCTCGATTGGGCCATCCATTGGCTCGACGCGGCCGAGCGGATCGATCCCAACCCCCCCGCCGCGCTTTACGAGAATCGCGCCCGGTACCAAACCGCGTTGGGACGAGCCGATCTGGCGAGCCGAGACCGGACGATCGCGGCGCGTCGAACGCCGAAGTCCTCGCGTGACTTCCTCCTGCTCGGCACCACGCGACTGGCCCATGGGGAACTGAGCGCCGCCGAGCGGGCCCTGACCCGCGCCTCCGATCTGAACCCCCAGTCCTTCTGGGCCTGGTTCACTCTGGGCCTGTGCCACCTCGAAGCGGGCCGCTACGCCGACGCGTCGGGAGACTTCGCGGCTTGCGTGGCGATCGAGCCCCGATTTTCCTGGCCCCATCTGAACCGGGGGCTCGCGCTGGCCAGAGCCGGTCGGCTGCCGGACGCCCGCGCTTGCTACGAACACGCGCTGAGGGTGAACCCCAGGTTCGCCGAGGCCTGGCTCAACCTGGCCCTGGTGACCCTCGAACTCAATGACCTCGACGCCGCGGAGAAGGCGCTCCGTCAGGCCGTCGCCCTGGGTCGGCAAGAGCCCGCGGTCCTCGCCGGACTCGCCGAGGTCACGTCGCGTCAAGGAAACCCAACGGCGGCCCGGGAACTCTTCGACACGTTGATCGAGGCCCATCCAGACGACCCTCGATGGCTCTCGGCGCGTGGCATCGCCCGGATCGCCCGCGAGCCTGAGAAGGCTCGGGCCGACCTGAATCACGCCCTGAGGATCGACCCTCGGCACGGCAGGGCGAAGTATGGGCTGGCCTTGCTCGATCGCGCGACGTCGCCGAAAAAGGCGTTGGCGATGGCGGACGCCGCGCTCGACGACGACCCCAGCTTGATCGACGCGCTGCAGCTCCGCGCCTTGCTCCGCGCCCGGCTCGGGGACCTTCGGGGGATCGACGACGCCGAGCGACTCGTGACCGTTCCTACTCCACACACGCTCTATAACGCCGCTTGCGTCTTCGCGCTGCTCGCCGAGACCGCTCCGGAACCCCGCCTGAAAGCCCGTGCCCTGGGCACCCTGGAACGCGCGCTGGATCATGGCTTTCCCGTTTCGCACGCCGCCGCCGACCCGGACCTCAACGGGCTTCACCCTCTGCCGGAATTCTCAAAGATGCTGGTCAAGGCCCAGACCCAAAATCCACGAGGGTCCTGACGCTCTTTGGTCGACATGATGCCATTCTCGTGGACGCGGGACCGGCAACCCCTTGAGCGGTCTGGCCGGATCGGTTACCTAAACGTCCAGAACGACACGTTCCCCGCGGAGCGACATTCCGGCGGAGTGGTCAGGAGACGCGGTCGAGCACGCCAGGGACGCTGGGGTTCTGGCGGTCGACCTCCCTGAAGGAAAGGGGTCAAGAGTCGGAAAACCGGGTCGATCCGCCGTTTCTCGGCCGTCGCCGTGAGAGGAGAGGGTTTGCCCCTGACTTCGAGACAAGTCGAGCCTCCACCTCGACCCCGAGAGGCTCGGGTTCCCGTTCCGTCCCCCTCCGGACCCAGCCTCGCGCTCCACCGTCGGTACCGGTCCTGGATCCTCCTCCTGGGAGCGATCGTGGTCGTCGGCGCGGGTACCCGCGCGCGGGCGGAGGAGCGGCCCTTCGCGCGCCAGGAGGGAGTCCAGGTCCTGGTCCACTCCTCCGGCACCCCGGTTCAATCC
>JBFWRA010000064.1:0-9363 GCA_050249155.1 Isosphaeraceae bacterium
GCTGACCCTGTCCTGGCCAGGACTGGGGGCCTCCGGCGATCCCCTGGCTCTGGGAGAGAGCCTGGCGGTCAACGGCTGTTGCCTGACCGTCGTCGCCGCGGACCGGGGGACCGACGCGTTTGAACTGCAAGCCGGGCCGGAAACCCTGCTGCGGACCAACCTGGGCGACCTCTCGTCGGGACACCCCGTGAACCTGGAACGCGCCCTCCGCGCGGGAGACCGACTCGGCGGCCATTTCGTGCAGGGGCACGTCGACGCGACCGCCATACTCGTCGAGCGCCGGACGGCGGGCGAGTGGGAGTTCCTCGGGTTCGAGCACGAGCCGTGCTGGTCGGCCCTGATGGTGCCCAAGGGCTCGATCGCCGTGGACGGGGTGAGCCTCACGCTGGTCGACGTGACCCCCGGCCGGTTCTCCGTCATGCTGATCCCCCACACGCTGGCCGTCACCACCCTCGGGACGCTCCGCCCCGGCGACCGAGTCAACCTGGAGTGCGACATGCTCGCCAAGCACGTGCGCGCCCTTCTGGAAGCGACCCCCTCCTCTTGAAAAAACGGGGCGAAACGACCCTGGAACGGGGCGATTGGTTGCGTTCGGGCAACGCTCGTCCCATTTTCGTGGTTTCCCAGGGGCGTTCCCGTCCCTGGAACCCTCGGAACGTTTTGTTTCGCAACGTAAATCGACTTCAGATAATTTTCGTTGACTTTGCCTCGGTGGATTGTTGTATGATGGCAGGCCACCTGGGAGGATTGTCCGGACCCGGTATACCCACTGGGTCTGTGCGATGCTCCCAGCCGACCAGGCGGGGGACTGGTTCGGCCAACGGGGTGTCTTGTGTGTTAGAGGACGTCCAAAGACGAGTACAAGAGGGAGAGGAGATACGATCACCATGCTCAAGAGCACCATCCGCCTGGCTCTCGCCACGGTCGTTATCGCGGCCATCGGCGCTTCTCAGGCGAGGGCCGACGTTCTGGCTTACGTCGGCACCACCGTCGGCGGGCCGACCTGGCAACGACCGATCGCCGGCAACCCGCCCACTCCGCCCCCGTCGGGCGTCGGCACGAACGTGCCCTACCACGTTCAGCCCTTCTTCGTCAAACTGAGCGGCACCTACTCGATGCAGAGCGCGTCGACGATTCCCGCGGGTTGGGACAATTACACGTTCCTGTATCAAGACACGTTCAGCGCGGGTGCTCCGTTCACCAACGTGCTGATCGGCAACGACGACAACCCGACGATCGGCCTGTCCGGCTTCAACTTCGCCCTGACCGCGTTCACGCAGTACTTCCTGGTCACCACCGGCTTCGGCAATACGGACGAGGGAGCCTTCACGAACACGATCCAGGACGTCGGCAACGTCTTCCCCAGCGGCACGATCATGCTGGGCGTGCCTGAACCCAGCCCGATGGCGCTTGCCGGAGTCGCCGGCCTGCTCGGCCTGCTTGGCCGCACGGCCTCCCGACGGTTCCGCAAGTCGGCCTGAACCCACCGACCCGGCGCTTGATTCCACGCGAACCCGCCCGGCCGTGGGGCTCCTCTTCCCCAGGGCCGGGATCGACGCTCGACCGAGTGATCGCCGTGGCGAGCTCCGCCCACCTCGTCGCGCAATCCCCCGCGCCCGCCCGCCCGGCCCCGTGCCAGGGTGGGCGGTTTTGTTTGATGGGTTTGGATTGGATTGGATTGGATTGAGTGGAATGGGATCGGATCGGATCAAATCGGGGGCGTGGGCACGATGGCCAGACCACGACAGACCCAGTCGTACCTTCGGACCCTGTTCGCCCAGCGCGGCGTGGCGCCGCGGCACCGCCACGGCCAGAACTTCCTGATCGACCTGAACCTTCACGAGGTGATCGTGAAGGCGGCCGAGGTCGGCCCCGACGACGTCGTCCTGGAGGTCGGGCCAGGCGCGGGGGCGATGACCGCCCTGATGGCCGCCACCGGCGCGGCGGTCGTCGCCGTGGAGATCGACCCCGCGATGGCCGCCTTGACCAGGGAGGCGACCGAAGGGCTCCCGAACGTCCGGGTCCTTCAGGCGGACGCCCTGGCGAGCAAGCACGCGATCGACCCGGGAGTGCTCGACGCCGTTCGCGCGGGACTCGCGGTCTCGCCAGAAAAACGATTCAAGCTCGTGGCGAACCTGCCTTACCACGCCGCGACGCCCATCATCACCAATTTACTCGTTCACCCAGAGCTTCGCCCGGAGCGGCTGGTGGTGACGATTCAGCTCGAGCTGGCCGAACGGTTGCGGGCCGCGCCGGGGACTCCGGCCTACGGCGGGCTCTCGGTGATCGCGCAGGCCCTGGCGGACGTCGAATTGATCCGGGTGCTACCCCCCAGCGTCTTCTGGCCCCGGCCGAAGGTCGAGTCGGCGGTGATCGCGGTGGTGCCGAATCCGTCCCAACGCGCGGCCGTGGGGGACGTCGCGTGGTTCCATCAGGTGGTCCGCCAGGTCTTCCTCCACCGTCGCAAGAACCTTCGAGGCGTGCTCTCCAGCCAGTACAAGGGGCGGTGGACCAAGGCCGAGGTCGACACCCTGCTCGGATCGCTGGGCCTGGACGGCCAGGTCCGCGCCGAGGCGCTGAACGTCGAGGAGTTTCTCGCGCTGGCCCTCGCCTTGAAGGACCGTCTCGGCGCGACGGAGGCCCCTCCGGACCCCGGCGACGCCGCGGACTGACTGAGGACGACTCGGCGTCAACCGGCCTCGGCGTCTTCCCCCTCGCCCTCGAGCAATCGGTTCAGCAACGCCCGAAGGGCCGGCCAGTCGACCGGCTTGCGAACGTGGGCGTCGCAGCCAAAGGCGAGGCACTCGTCGCGATCCTCGGGGGTCGTGAAGGCGGTCACGGCGACCACCGGGGTGCGAAACCCCTCGCTTCGGAGGGTGCTGGTGGCCTCGTAGCCGTCGAGCACGGGCATTTGCATATCCATCAGCACCAGGTGGAACGGTTCGCCCGCGTCCCGGGCGGCCCTGGCATGCGCAACCGCCTCCTGGCCGTTGCGCGCGAGGGTCACCGAGGCCCCCATCAGCGAGAGCCGCAAACAGATCACCCGCTGATTCTCCAGGTCGTCCTCGGCCACCAGGATCTTGGCGATCAAAGGGGCCGTTTCCGAACGGGACGCCTCCAGGCCCTCGCGAGCCTTCGGGGACCCCGTCGAAGTGACGATCCTCCCCGCGCCCGCGGTCGCGACGACGTCGACCTCGGACGCGGGCTCGGACCGAGATCGGCGGCCTTCGGAACCCTCTTTTCTATCGCCTAATATGGCTTTTGGTTGCCCGGGATTCTTGATGGGGACGACGTCCCGAGCTTCCGGCACCTGTCGTGGAACAGATTCGTTTCCATCTCCCACGCGAAAGCCCGTCATCATCGTTTCTCCCATCTTTTAAAAGCTTACGAGCGAGTCGACGCGATGCAAGGTCTTCAGTGAAAGGCTGGCGTTCGGTCCGACGGGGCTCGACTTCCCATCCCGTTCACCCCCTTGCACGCCGTTTGATGCCTTATATGGCTTTATTGGTCGCAGTCTAGCGGAACGAATGCGCCAAGAAAAGAGGAAATCGTGGGGCGACGATCGCGAGAAGTTGGTCGATCGGTCGTTTTAAGGGAGCGGCCAGGCCGTGAGAAGGGGTGGGCGTGCGGATGTTGGCGGGTCAGCGGATCGCGCCGAGCAGCCGACGGGTCAGTCGGGTCGAGGCGTCCTGGACGTCTTTCGCGGGACCGGAGGAGGCGGGGCGGGTGAGGGTCACGACGTAGACGATGGAGCGGCCCGAAGGGGTCTCCCACCAGCCCGACTCGACCCTGGTGACCGGGTCGGAGTCCAGCGCGCCGTTTTTGACGTGGTGGCGGCCTTTCAGGTCGAGGTGATCGTTCTGGGTTTTCAAGGCGTCGCGGAGGGCGTCGAGGGTGGGTCCGTCGACGCCGGAGAGTTCGCCGGAGGCCAGGCGCTGAAGGACCGCGGCCATCGCGGCGGCGGTCGCCTCGTTGTCGCCGGTCACGTCGCGAGGGGCGAGCATGTAGCGTCGAACGGCGAATGAGGCGAAGGCCGGATCGCGGGCGCGGATCGCCTGGGTGAGTCCCTCGGGGCCTCCGAGCAGAGCGGTCACGGCGCTGGCGGCGGCGTTGTACACGGCGTTGGGCGCGGGGTCGGACCCCATCATCACCCGGCCGAGCGTTCGGGCCGAGGCGCTCCCCAGGGCCTCGCGGATCTCGACCCGCTGGGCGGGGGTGTACGGAGCCATGGCGGGATGGTCGTCCGCCAGGGCGGCGTCCAGCCCCATCGGACGGCGGCTCAGGGAACCGGCGTGGCGATCGAACAGTTCGACGAGGAACGCCGTCTTGATCGCGCTGGCGGTCGGTCGGGGGTCGTCGGCCTGCCAGGAATACCAGGGGCCTTCGGTCGGTCCGCCCAGCCAGACGGCGGCCCTGGCTCCCTCTCCCAGCGCGTCGAGGGTCTCGCGCACGGCCGCGTCCAGCGCTTTGGCGTCGAGGTTCGAGGCCGGACCTGGTGGCGATTGGGACGCTTGCTCGCTGGGGGCGGGCGCGACGGGCACGCGGCCTTGCCCCCCGACGCAGGCGGCCAGCACCGCCGCCACCAGGGCGAACCGCGCCCAGGACCCCACCGAGACCCGGGCCGGGCTCCGCTTCTTGGGAATGGGGCCGTCGCCGACCCGACCGCCGTCTCCGAGCGGCCGACCGACGTCGGCCCGGAGGGTTCGAATCACTCCCCCGGCCAGGACGACCCGTCGTCGTGATCGCATGGAGGAACTCGTCGCCTGTGGGGAAGGGAATCCTCGGAGGTCATGGCCGCCTCCGCTCTCGAACCGAACGAACGAGCGAGCGAGGGTATCCTATCCGCCCGGTTCCGGCGTTTCAAACGGAGAACGTCCGTCGCGTTACGGAAGTTTCCCAACCGCCTCCTCGACGGCGCTTCCCGTGAGACCGGACCGGGCCTACACTGTACGTCGAGGAACGTTCCGAGCATCCGAGAGGGGTCGACGCGATGTCGGGTAACGGACAGGCCGAGGCGCGCCCGATTCCCCCAGGAAGCGGGGCGGCCCCCGACGTCGAGGGGATCTCGGGACGTCGATTCGTGCTGGCATGTGGATTCGGCGTGTTGTTTCTGTGGGGAGCGCTGTACCTGACGTTCTCGGTCTGGCGGTCGAGCTATCGGGCCCGGGCCTCGTTTGGCGAGGAACGGGTGGCGAAGGCGGTGGAGCCGCTGGCGGAGGTGATCCCCGATCCGTCGACGGGGGTGACCGCGGAGTCCTGGCGACCGGCGGTGGCCGAGACCCGGGAGATGCTGAAGACCCTGACCGCGGCGAACCTGCTGGATCTGTCCCAGATGGCCGCGCTGGGGGAGTGGATCGCCAGGGAGGTGGCGGACGCGACGCCGTCGACGGCGCTGGAAACCCTGGCGAGGATCTGGGACGAAGCCGAGGCCCGCGCCGGCCCGGTGATCGCCCGAAGGCACAAGCGGCCACCCTGGCTGAGCGGCGGTTCAGCCCTCAGTTCTCAACGTCCTCGGGAGTGACGGGACGTTCTCCTGGCGCTCGGATGGCGAGCACCACGACCTCGTCTTCTCGAACCACGAAGAGAGCCCGGTATTTCCGCTGGGGATGGACCCAAAAAAGCAGATGTCGAAGTTCCTCGGTGAATCGAGGATTCTCGTGAGCGATGCCACACGAATAGGGGAAGGTTTCGAGTCTCTTGAGAGAATCGTCGAAGCGATTCGAGAGGCGTTCGGCCCGCGCGGGAGAACGCTCGGTCAGCGTTCGAAAGAGCTGGTCAAGATCCGTCTGGGCTCTCGCGGTGAGACGAACGTGGTAACTCATGACGAGCCGAGATTGTACTTCCGTCGAAGCTCGGCGAGCACTTCGCGCGCGTCTCGGGTTCGTCCGGCGCGCATGTCTTCGAGACCTTCTTGAATGGCTTGAAGCGTCTCCTCGCGTTCCTCGTCCGTCTGGTTCTCGATTTCCCAGTGCGAGAGGGCTTCCTCCGGGGTCACGTCAACCCTCCCCACCAGAAGTTTTTCCTCGATGAATTCCTTGAACGCCCTGAGATCGTTCACGCGTTCCGCGGCCATGGCTGGTCCTCCAGGAAGCTCTCCCACAGATCATCCCCGGAACTCCGAGGCGCGACAAGGGCTCGTCACCTAGAACCGTTCCCGACGGGTCGATCGCGTTTGATTGGGCTGGGGGTCAAAACGCCCGCGCGCGATTCCTCGGCTTTCTTGGTGCTATCCCGGCGTCAATGGCCCTATGATGGGTCATCGATTGTTGAACTCGCTCATCGAGGGCCTTCCGCCCCGCGCTCACCCCCCTCCCCTTGCCCGAGGTGTTCCGATGGTCTCGCCGCTCCGTTGGCTCGCGTTCGCCCCGCTGGCTCTGGTCCTCTTTTCGATTCCGGTCCCGGTCCGGGCGCAGACCTCGGTGGAGTTTGATACCGACCGCGTCTTCCCTTGCCGGGAGGTTCCGCCTCCGGAGAACGCCGACACGGCGCGCAAGGTCATCGTGATCGCGATTCCCGTCTCGGCCAACTTCCAGGGCGACGAATCGTCCGTCGAGACGATCCGTTACGAGTTCCGCCTTCCCCCCTCCATGAAGATCCGCGACCACCTCCCCAAGACCCAGACCGAGGCGAGCGTCCGGGCCCAGCTCGAACGTCGGGTCGAGGACGCCCGGGGCGAGGTCTGGGTCGAGTACGGCGGCGACGGTCGAATCGGATTCTCACTCTGGGGGGCCGACGTGGAGCTCGACGAAGGGGCCTCGAAGAAAACCAACGACCAGCGTCAGGTGAAGACCGATATCCAGGTCGACCGCCTGCCCCCTCGCGAACAGGTCATCGTCGCCGGCACCATGAACGAGCGGCGAACCCTCTACTTCGACCTGAAGTGGCACACCCAGACCACCAGGGCCGGCACCAAGGACTACGCCATTCTCGCCGAGGTCGACGAAGGCTGGACCGACGACGCGGTCACGCTCGTCTGCGTCGCCCGGCGCGACGGCGAGGAAATCAGCCGATACCACAAGGCGATCGGCCTGCACCTGACCGGCGATCGCCAGGCCGAGCGGCGCGCCCTGGAGAAAGCCCGGTCCATCGCCGAGGTCGTCACCAATTCGGTCGGCATGAGCATGCGACTCATCCCCTCGGGCACCTTTCCTCGGGGCTCGGAGGACGGAGACGAGGACGCCGACTCCGACGAAAAGCCTCTTCGCGAGATCACGATCAGCCAGGCGTTCCGCCTGAGCGCCCACGAGGTCACCCAGGGGCAGTACCGCCAGGTCATGGGCGACAAGAACCCGAGTCGGTTCAAAGCGTCGGACGACCTGCCGGTGGAGAACGTCTCGTGGTTCGACGCGGTCACCTTTTGCAACCGGCTCAGCGAGATGGAGGGCAAGCGGCCCTGTTACCGGATCGTGGGCGAGAGCGTGACGATCCTGCCCAACGGCGACGGCTATCGACTCCCCACCGAGGCGGAGTGGGAGTACGCCTGTCGCGGCGGGAGCCGGACCAAGTGGTTCTTCGGGGACGCCGCCGACCGGCTGGGCGATTTCGCCTGGTTCAAGGGGAACGCGGAGAGCAAGACTCACCCGGTCGGGCGGAAGCGACCCAATGGATTCGGACTTTACGATATGCTGGGGAACGTCTGGGAATGGTGTCAGGATAGTTATGACAGCAGTTATTACAAGAAATCACCCGAAGTGGATCCACCGGGTCCGGCCGGGGCTTCCCCCCGGGTGAACCGGGGCGGTTCCAGGGATATCCTGCCGGCGCGATGCCGCCCGGCGAACCGTGGCAGGATCGCGCCGGAGTCCCGGATCTACTTCCTGGGCTTCCGGGTCGCCGCGGTCCAGGCGGGCTGAAGCGGAGCCATGAAGTGGAGGGCGGGAGGGGTTCGAAGCGGAGCCGAACCCCGACGAGCCCGGAACGCAATGGCGGAGCGCGAGGGCCTCTCCGGCGGCCTTGCAAGTTTTACAATTCGCATGAGGATTCCGCCGCGCTCGGCAACCTCGCTTCCGCCCCGTGGGAATCGGCCGGGAGTCACTTCCCGGTTTCTCAATGGATCCGTGTGCCACGTGGTTCGGTACCCTGTCACGCGACATGAGGTTTGATCGCGAAATCGCGACACGAGTTTGATCCGGAGTCCACATCGGTACAGTTAGGATGGGGCTGTCCTCATGGCGATCCTAACCCGAGGTTACACCATGCCACGCCCCATCCCTGTTCCGGTTCGACGCATTGTGATCCGACAGTGGGAGCAAGGTCAGTCCCCCGGTCAGATCGCCGCGGCGCTGTCGCTGCCGCACGCGACGGTGCGTCGACTGATCCGCAGGTTTCGGGAACGAGGTGCCGAGGGCCTCGAACCGGATTACCGCCGGCCGCCGGCCGCCGCGGCGTCGGCGTCGGCGTCGCGCCTGCGGAACGCCGCCTTGCAATACCGCCGCGAGCACCCCGCATGGGGGGCCGAGTTGATCCGGATCCACCTCCTGAAAGAGGCGTGGAGCGAGCCGGTCCCCTCGGCGCGGACCCTCCAACGGTGGCTCCTCCAGGCAGACCTCGCCCCCGCTCCCGCGGGCCGGCCGGCGAAGGACAACCCCGCCAGGGCGACCAGGCCTCACGAGACCTGGCAGATGGACGCCAAGGAATTGATAAAAATCCTAACAAGCGATCTGGTGAGCTGGCTTCGGCTCGTTGATGAATGCAGCGGCGCGGTACTCCGGACCGTGGTTTTCCCCCCGGGGGAGGTGGAATCAGGTCCCGCCCGAGGAGGTCCGGGGGCAGCTGCGCCTCGCCTTCTCGCGGTGGGGGCTGCCCGGAAACATGCGGGTCGACAACGGATCGCCCTGGGGCTCGAAGGGGGACTTCCCGACCGAGCTGGGGATGTGGCTGATCGGCCTGGGCGTCGAGATGATCTGGAACACCGCGAGCCGCCCCCAGGAGAACGGCGTCGTGGAACGGTCGCAGGGGACCGGCAACCGCTGGTGCGAGCCAGGGACGTGCAAGTCGCCGACGGAACTGCAAGCCCGCCTGGAAGAGATGGATCGGCTGCACCGCGAGGTCTACCCCTACCGCGAGCGTCTCAGCCGCGTCGCCTATTACCCGGGCCTGGCGCACTCGGGCCGGCCCTATTCGGAGCGATCGGAGCCCGACGTCTGGGACTGGAACCGAGTCACCGCCCACCTCTCCGGCTACGTGGGTGCCAGGCGCGTGAACAGGAATGGGTACGTCTCGATTTACAACCGGGCCTATTACGTCGGAGAGAGGTTCCAGGGGCAGGACGTCCACGTGACGTTCGACCCGGAGACCAACGAATGGGTGTTCTCCGACGCCTCGGGCCGCGAACTCCGCCACAAGCCCGCCAGGGAGCTCACT
>JBFWRA010000065.1:0-9275 GCA_050249155.1 Isosphaeraceae bacterium
CCTTTCTGGCGGCTTTCTTCGTCGCGGCCTTTTTCGTCGCGGCCTTTCCAGAAACGGCCGATTCGTCGCCGTCGACGTCGGGATGGTTGTTCCTTGGTAGCGACTTCGCCAGCTCGGCCTTCGCGGCGCGGGCCGGCGCGGAGGCGGAGTCGCTCAGGTTGGTCCACTCGTAAGGATCGGCCACCTCGTCATAGAGTTCCTCGTCGCCGTTGGCGTAACGGATGTAACGCCAGGATTCGGAACGCACCGCGTGATTGCCAAACCGGTAGGTCGTCAGCGCGGGGACGTTCCAGTCCGCCGCGGGATCGCCCAGGAGTCGCCGGAGGCTCTGGCCCTCGACGTGCGCGGGGGTCGGGACTCCGCACAGGTCGGTCAGAGTCGGATAGATGCTCATAAAATCGACCGTGCGATCACAGACGCCGCCAGGCTTCGTCAGCCCGGGGACGACCCAGATCAGCGGAGCGCGCGTGGCCTCCTCCCAGAGCGCGAACTTCCGCCAGTGCGACTTCTCGCCGAGGTGCCAGCCGTGGTCTCCCCAGAGCACGATCGCGGTATCGTCCTTGTAGGCCGAACGATCGAGCGCGTCGACCAGTCTACCGATCATCGCATCGGCATACGAAACGGCCGCGAGATAGCCCTGGACGGCCTCCTTCCAGCGCCCGGAAGCCAGCATCGCGGCGTGGTCCCCCTCGGGCCTGGCCATCCGGACGCCCGCCGGAGGAACGTCCCTCAGGTCGTCCTCGCGATGGGGGGGGAGCTTGATCGAGTCGAGCGGGTGCATCTCATAATACTTGCGCGGAACGTTCCAGGGCATGTGGGGCTTGTAGAGGCCGATCGCCAGGAACAGTGGCTTGTCGCGTGTTTTGTTGAGTTGATCGATGCCATACTGGACGACGTTCCACTCGCGGAGGTCCTCGTCGCGGCAGTCCAGCGGGGCGAACTTGATGCCGCCCACGCCAGTATCGCCGGTCGGTTGGGGGTCTCGGCCGTCGTTCTTGAGGTAATCGTCCCACTCGGAGGGGCGTCGATAGGCCTCGTGATAGATCTTGCCCGCCCCACAGACGTAATACCCCGCCTCGCGAAACGCGGTCGTCAGGGGCCTGTCCTCGGGGATCACCCTCCGCCAATCGTTGCGGTTCTCGTAGACCCCGGTGGTCGAGGGCCGCATCCCCGACATCAGGGCGGCGCGCGACGGGTTGCAGACCGGCGCGGCGCAGTAGCTTCTGGTGAACCGCACCCCCCGGGCCGCCAGTTTGTCCAGATTCGGCGTGATCGTCTGCGCGTTGCGACCGAGGTAGCCGACCCAGTGATTCAGATCGTCCACGGCGATAAAGAGCACGTTCAACGGCCTGGGAGGCTCCGCGGCGGTTGCCGGGGTCGTCAGAGCGGTGATCAGCGTGAGGAGATGCATCGCATTCTTGTCCTTGGGTAGGATCGGCCTACGAGAGTTCAATGGTCCTGGGCGGCTGCGCCTCGTCGCCCGCCTTCAGACCGGACAGTTCCCTGGAACGGCCCGCCTCGGGATCGCTCACCCGGACAAGGTAGGACCCCGGGGCGAAGACGAAGGGGCGGAACTCGGGACCATCGGATCGAATTGTGTACACAATCTCGTCACTAGATTCGTCGACGACCTGGAAGACGGGGTACTCGACTCCCTCGACCTTGATCGGGGGCAGGTAGGCCGCCGCCTTTCGACCGTAACACTGCACCTGCTTGACGGAGACTGGCCAGCCTGGGAACTCGTTGCCGGGCTTCAGGGGATCGGCCAGGAACGGCCAGCAATGGACCGTGATCTCCCGGTTGCGCCGGTCGAATTGAACCAGACCGAGTCCGGACGCCTTGTCGACCTCGGTCGCGAGGACTTCGGGTCGGAACGTGAGCTTCGGGTTGGCGACGGCCAGGACGACCAGGGGATGTCCGAAACTATCGACGAACTCGCCGAGCTTCGCGCCGGGAGCGGCCGGGGCGTTCTCCGGACCAGGCTCCCACCAGCGTGGGTAAAGGTTGTTCACCGCGGGACCGGCGAACGCCACCGCCGCGTCGCCGTGGGTTTCCACGCCGTATTGAACGACCGCGGGCAAGTGTTGATCGCCGGCGACGTGGAACGCGAACGCCTTGCGGATCGCGCGAAGGGCCGCGTCGCGAGGGCCCTGGGGCCAACCGTTGGTGTCGTAGTCGGCTCTGAGGCGCTCGCGGTTGCCGCCGTGCGTCGTGGCCATCGCGGTGAAGATGGTTTGCGAGACGACCGCTTTCATGTCGGCCCCCCGCCAGTCGGCCGCCCACTGCTGGAGGAACCGCATCTGCCGGTCGCCCAGCAACGAGAGGCCCGGCAAGTCGGCGGTCCTGGGGTCGTAGTCGGCCGATTTGACGTGGTCGCCGCGCCCGCCGGTCGGGGGGACTTTCCCTTGCGGACCCGACTTGAACTGACGGTCGGCGATCACGGCGAAGCTCACGCGTCCATACGTGAGCGATCCAAAATAGACTGTGATTCCGCGTTCCGTCGGCTCGGGATCGAACGGGTCGGGGTGGTGCGCGGTCTGGGTTCGGTGGACGACGTTGACCCAGGGAACGGGCATCTCGTAGCCCCCCATCTCCTGGGTGC
This sequence comes from Isosphaeraceae bacterium, assembly GCA_050249155.1. Taxonomy (GTDB): domain Bacteria; phylum Planctomycetota; class Planctomycetia; order Isosphaerales; family Isosphaeraceae; genus JBFWRA01. The sequence goes on from JBFWRA010000065.1 coordinate 2,603, forward strand.
CCCGACGCGCCGCGCCCGCCTCTCCCCAGATGTTGCCTTGATAGACGTCGTGGTCGTCGGGGATGGAAAGGCAGGGCCGGTCCCGGGTCAGCAAGCGCCAGGTCCAGCCGTGCAGATACCATTTTCTGAGGAGATCGAGAATCGCCGCGTCGGTTGGCGCGCGCTGGACTCCGTAACCCCCGCTCGGCTCGTAGAACTGGTCCCCCGTGAAGGCGATCAGGTCGGGGTCGAGCCTGGCCATCTGGGCGACGTAATCCACGTTGGGGAAGGCGTAGTGCGCGTTGCATGAGACGTCGGCGACGGTCAATTCATGGCGTTCGACCGGGTCGTGCCGGACCGTGCCCGACCAGTACCGCTCGTCGGCCTTTCCGTCGCGATCGCGAAGGGCGTAGGCGACCCGATAGGGCGTGTCGCGGGTGTCGTCCCACGTCTCGACCCGGAACGTCGCGGTGCGGGCCTCCGGATGGATGACCGCCTCGGCGACGGTCTCCCAGCCGTTCCCCTTGTCGACCTGGAGCCTGGCGTGGGGCGAGTCTCCCGGACCCAGTGGCGGAAACTGGGCGCTGAGCTTCAGAATGCGATCACTGAGCGTGTACTGCGAGAACAGGACCGGTCCGAAGACCTGGTCGTCGTGAGTCTCGACCTTCGAGCCGGAGACCCGCCAGTCGGTGAACGCGAACGCGCCGAGCCCGCCGGGAATCTCTCCCCCCTGCCCTTTCGCCCTCGCCTTTTTCGCGGCCGCCTTGGTTTGGGTCTTGGTCTTGGTCCTGGCCTGGGCCGCGTCCTTCGATGCCGCGGGACGCGCCGGCCCACCCGCGGGGTAGTTCACGGCCAGCACCAGATTGCCGACCAACCGGTTGGAAGGAACCACCTCCCTCACCTCACCCAGAAGTCGACCCGCGTTCGGATCAACCGCCTTGAGTGTGATGAGGCAATCGTCGTCATCGGTCTCGGCGATGAGACGAAGCTCGACCTCTTCGCGACCCAGGTCGACCGTCCCCGGCGTACCCGAGGCGGGGTCGCCGATGAATAATCGGCCGTCCGCGCAGAGGCCGGCGTCGATCCCCTGGCCAAAGATCAGGCTGTTGCGATACTCGCGAAGTGGGCCGATCACACCGACCCGGAACCCGAACGACCCACCCCCCTCGCCCAGCGCGCCTCCTTCGGTTCGAGCGACCCGGACCGACATGAGGAGGTTGCCCGGCCCTTCGCCGAGTTGCCGGGTGAGCAGGTGGATTTCCCGATCGGGCGCGGCGCGGAGGCATTCCGCCCGGCCGTTCCGAAGTCGCCAGTCTTGCAGCGGGTTGGCCCAGAACTCCGGCCCGAGCCAGACACGGTCGGGGTCGAGGTTCCAACGGCTCGCGAACCCAGGGGTGGGCGCGTTCTCCGCCGGGCGCGCGACGCCCGGCACCGCGACGAGCCCAAGGGCCCCCGCGGTCGTCCCGCGGAGGAATTCCCGACGATCGATGGATTCGGACATGGTTTGGTGAGAATCCGAAGGATGGGTGGAGAAGGCCCGAATCGCGGGCGGAGTAATCCCGTCGCGCTGAGCACGCCTCAACGCGCGGCCTTCTTCTTCCCCGCCGCGCGTGGCGGCGCGTAAAGCTGGCCGTAGGCCTCTCTCGGCAAGGTCGCCGGTTCCTTCAGCTCGGCCTTCAACCGAGCGACCTCCGCTTTCAAGCCCGCGACCACCCCCGCGTTGGCGGGGTCGGCGATCGCGTTGCGGAGTTCGTGAGGGTCGGTTTGAAGGTCGAAGAGTTCCCAATCATCGACGTCGGGCGCGTAGAAGTGAACGAGCTTGTACCGATCGGTCACGACGCCGTAGTGAGGACGGACCCGGTGAGGCACGGGATACTCGAAATAATGATAATAGAAACTGGTCCGCCAGTCGGGCGGAGCCTCCCCCTTGAGCAAGGGCAAGAGGCTTCGTCCCTGCATCTCGGCGGGAACGGGCAGCCCGGCGGCGTCAAGGAACGTCTCGGCGAAGTCCAGGGTCGAGACGATCGACTTGCTCACGGTGCCGGGCTTCGCCACTCCCGGCCATCGGACCAGAAGCGGGGTTCGCAGTGATTCCTCGAAGATCCAGCGCTTATCGAACCAGCCGTGCTCGCCGAGGTAAAACCCCTGGTCGGCCGCGTACACCACCAGGGTGTTCTCGGCCAATCCCTCGTCGTCGAGGTACTTCAACAGCTTCCCCACCCCTTCGTCGACCGCCTTGATGCAACCCAGGTAGTCATGCATGTAGCGTTGATAACGCCAGCGAACAAGGTCCTTTCCCTGAGGATTCTCAGCGCGGTACTTGGCGTTGCGAGGCTCGTAATAGGCGTCCCACGCCTTTCGCTGCTCGGGGGTGAGGTTGCCCGGAGCCCTGAGTTTGACGTCGGTGTCGGTCATGGTCTTGGCCAGGGTCATGTCCTGGTCGCGCTCCGCCTTGCCGCGGCCCGAGTAGTCGTCGAAAAGGGTCTCTGGCTCCGGATAGACCCGGTCGCCGTCGTGACCGAGGTGCCGCGACGCCGGGGCCCACTCGCGGTGCGGAGCCTTGTGCTGCGACATGAGCAGAAACGGCCGGGATTTGTCGCGTCCCTTGAGCCAATCGATGCTCAGGTCGGTGATGATGTCGGTGGTGTAGCCCTCATGCTTGACGGGTTTCCCGTTATGGATCATCGGGGGATTGTAGTAGACGCCCTGACCGGGCAGGATGTGCCACTCGTCAAAGCCCGTGGGATCGCTGACGAGGTGCCACTTGCCGATCACCGCGGTCTGATACCCCGCGGCCTTCAGCAGTTTGGGAAAGGTGACCTGAGAGCCGTCGAACCGGCTGTTCGTATTATTATAAAATCCATTGAGGTGAGAGTATTTTCCGGTGAGTACCGTCGCCCGGCTCGGTCCGCAGATCGAGTTGGGGACGACGCAGCGGTCGAACCGAACCCCCTCGCGAGCGATCCGATCGAGGTTGGGGGTGTCCAGAAGCTTGCGCGGGTCGCCATAGGCGCTGAGGGCCTGATAGGCGTGGTCGTCGCTGAAGATCAAAACGATATTCGGCCGCTTTGGCGTGTCCGCCTCACGTGCCTGAGCGTGCGCGTGACGCGTCTCGAACGCTCCGAGCCAGAGACTCGACCCCAGGCCGACCCAGAAGGCCAGTCGGCGCCATGCGAAACCTGAGATCATCATGCCAGCATCTCCCGTGGGAAACGAGACGTCGGAAGCGCGAAGTGATCGCCACGCCAATCGGGCGTCTGACCCGCCGTGCAGTTGTAAAGTCTCGGCGTAGTCGCCTCAAGACCCCAGCCCCGCGCCTGGGGACGCGATTCCTCCCCCGTTGGGCTCGCCGATTGGTCTGGATTCAACGTTCGGGCTCTGGTAAATTGTCGCGAGGTCGATCCGCGCGAAACCGGATCGCTCACCCATTGGGGATTGGTGTAACGGTAGCACGACTGACTCTGGATCAGTTAGTCTAGGTTCGAATCCTAGATCCCCAGCTTGCCCATCCCGCCTTCTGGGTCCGATCGTGGGTCCGCGCCGTTTCCCGCACGCTCATCGGGTCGCCCGTGTCGTGGCGACCACGATCGACGTCGGCTTCCAGGGCGTTTCAAATAAAATCGTGTCACGGTTCCGAGTCCGCGCGACAAGACCTCGTCGGTGGACGGCGCGCCTGTGACGTCGATTCCCCTCATCCACGTGGCGGTCGCCGAGTCCCTCCGGTTCGATACGGAGGGCCGTGAATTCCGTCGAGTGTGAACGCGGGGCGTTTCGAGGTCGAATCTCAGAGCGCCCCTGCGGGTCGACCGACGCGGGTCGGTCCTGGGCTTTCGAATCGAACGATTCCCTCAGTGAGGATCTTCATCCATGACTCGACCCGTCCTGGGATTGTTCCTTTCGGCGGCGCTCTGCGCGTGCGGTTTCCTCGCTCAGGATCAAGGAGCGCCCCAGCGCTCGACGCGTGAGCCTGGTTCCTCGAACCGGTCCGCGGAGGCTGGCGTTCCCGAACCTCCGGCCACCGTCGGGCATCCCTCGTTTCTGAGTCCACACGCCTCCCCGATCGTTCAGAGCGGTGACTTCGTCTTCGTGGCGAACACCCCGGCCGACACCGTCGACGTGATCGACAAGGGCTCTCGCCGCATCGTCCGGCGAGTCGACGTCGGCGTCGACCCGGTGGGAATCGCGGTCCGCCCCGACGGCAAGGAAGTCTGGGTCGCGAATCACGTCTCGGATTCGGTGAGCGTGATCGACGTCGATCCAGGGAGTCCGACCCGATTTCACGTCGTCGCGACGGTCCAGGACCTCGATCCCGTCACGAGGGCGACGCGCTTCGACGAGCCGGTGGGCGTCGCGTTCGCCAGTGACAAGAAAGCCTATGTCGCGCTCTCGTCGGAGAATCGCGTCGCGGTGATCGACGTGACCACGCGACAGGTGGAGAAATCCCTCGCCATCACGGCTCAGGACCCTCGCGCCATCACCGTCCGCGGCGACCGGCTTTACGTCATCCCGTTCGAGTCCAACAACAAGACGCAGCTCTCCGGAGGCACGGGGCCGATCGACGGAGATCTGATGACGTTCGACGCGCAAGAGCACGTCATTAAAAACAACAACGTCCTGTCCCTGGGCGCGGTCGTGGACGTGGTCAAGCACCCCAGGGTTCCGGATCGGGACCTGTACGTCTTCGATACCAGGACGGACAAACTCGTCGAGGTGGTCGACACCCTTGGCACGCTGCTCTACGGGTTGACCGTCGATTCCAGCGGTCGGGTCTTCATCGCCCAGACCGACGCGCGCAACCACGTCAACGGACGCGCGGGGACGCGGCGCCACGGCCTGGCGGAACTGGACAACCGCGCCTTCCTGAACCAGATCACAAGGGTCGGGTTCTCCAACGGGTCCGCCGAGAAGCCGACGTTCCTGGATCTCGAGCCGGCGCCGCCGGATCATCCAGCGCCTGGCGAGGCCCTGGCGACGCCTTACGCGATCCAGATCAGCGAGGACGACAAGACACTGCTGGCCTCCGCCGCGGGGTCCGACACGCTCTTCACCGTCGACGCGGAGAGCGGCGAGGTTTTGGGAAGGACGAACGTGGGCGCGGTGCCTCGCGGAATCGCGCTGGAGTCCGCCGACGACGGCGGTCCCGCGCGCGCCTGGGTGCTCAACGCGGTCGCCAACACGGTCTCCCTGGTCGACGTGTCCGATCCCAGGAGCCTGAAGGTCAAGGAGACCATCGCCCTGGACGATCCCACCCATCCCGCCGTCAAGCGCGGCCGCATCGCGTTCAATCGCGCGGCCGCCTCCACGACCGGGACCTTCTCCTGTGAGAGCTGTCACCCCGACGGTCACACCGATCAGTTACTCTGGGTGCTGAACACGCCGATCGTCTCCGGGGGCGATCAGATCATGCCCCGCTCCACGATGCCGGTTCGCGGCCTGCGAGACACGGCCCCCTACCACTGGGACGGCATCCCTGGCGATCCCTACGGTGGCAACAACAGCGCGAACGTTCATGGCGACGTCCCACCCAATAGCCGAATCGACGTTCCCGAAAGCGCCACGCGGCATCTGGTGGACGGCGCTCTGGCCACGACCATGAGGGGGGTCGCTGACCCAACGGTCAACGACGAGGGAAAGCCCGGCGCGTTGACCGCGGCCGAGCGTGACGACATGGCCAGGTTTCTTCTGGCCGTACCCTATCCCCCCGCGCAGCGGCGCGCCTACACCAACGTCATGTCGAGCCTGGCGGAAAGAGGTTTCCAGCTTTTTCACGTCGAGGGTGACAATGACCCGACGAAGGCCAGGCCCAACGTCTGCGGGGACTGCCATCGGATGCCGTTTCTGGTCAGCACCAACACCCCTGGCACCGGAATGGACGCCCCCACGTGGAGGGGCGCGTACGACCGCTGGCTCATCCTCCCGCAAGGACGGCTGAATCTGATTGATTTCGATTTCTACCGGGACGTCGCCGAACGCGGCACGCCCGAGCGGAGCGTCTGGCAATTCTCGTGGGGAGGCCGCCGCCGTTTCGATCCCGTCTGGAACATGGTGCTGGAAGGAAGCACGGGTTTCTCGGGTACCTTCGCCCGGCAGGTCACACTCAACCAGGCGTCCGCGCCCGAAAACACGAATGGGCCACTCACCAGGGACCTGCTGGACGCGATGGAGCGATCCGCCCGCGAAGGGGGCGTCGTGTTGCGGGGCGAAGGCGCGTTCCTCGAGGGCGGGAACGCCAGGCCCGTGGCGCTCCAGTTCGACGGTCAATTCAAGGGCGGCACATACGTCGACAGAATCGGACGCCGTGAATCGTTCACGCGCGACGAGCTGGTCGCGCTGGCGGCCGACGGCCGGTTCGTCGGCACCTTCACCGCGAGGCTCGGTGCCAGGGTGGACGTCGACAGCCCCCAGCCCGCGCTCTGGACCCTGGGGCCAATCCAGGAGCAACGGGGCCGCCAGAAATTCCCGACGCTCAGCCCCAGGAACGCCACGATGACGATCAGTGGACGGCACATCGGCGACGACGCCCACCTGATCGTCGACGGAAGGCGCGTCGCGGGAACGATCTCGCGCGAGGGTGAGACGGTCACGATCGCGCTGGCGGACTCGCCGTCCCTGGGAACGCACTTCCTCCAGATCCAGAACGCGGAGGGCCTGTTCAGCAACGACTTCCTCTTCCATGTCGCCGAAGAGCCCCAGG
>JBFWRA010000066.1:0-9233 GCA_050249155.1 Isosphaeraceae bacterium
AATCGGGTGATCGCGGGGCCGCTCCCCAGCCTGGCCCCGGCGACGAACCCGACGACTTTCGCCGACTCCACCGCCACCAGGCCGAAGCCCGCCGGATCGGTCGCGAACCAGAGGTAGAGTCGTTCGAGGAATCGGGGACCCAGAAGGCTGGAGCGGTAACCTTGAAACCCCTCCAGGTGAACCGGGACGACCCCAGGGAGGTCCCCGACGGTCATGGGTCGAATTTGGATGGGGGATGGGCTCACGGGTTTGGGTCCAGAGGCGTCGGTCCGTTCTCCGGAGTCAGAAACTCCATCCACAGCGGGAGGATTTTCTCGAAGGAGAAGGACTCGGCCTTCTCTCGACCGGCGAGCCGCAGTCGCCGCCAGAGATCAGGCTCCTCCAGAATCCTGACGACGGCATCCGCCATCGCCTCGGGGTCGTCGTCGGGGACGAGCAACGCCTCCCCTTCGTCCACGACAAGGTGAGGGATTCCGCCGACTCGGGTCGAAACCACCGCCAGCCCTGAAAGCATCGCCTCGACGACCGTCACGGGCATGTTGTCGACCTGGGGCGTGTTCAGATAGACGTCGTGCTCGGCCATCAACGCGGGAACCTCGCTCTTCGAGATTTGACCTTCGAAGCGGACCGTCAGATCCTCCGCCTTGGCGAGGCGTCGGACCTCCGCGGCGGAGCCCCGATCGGTCCCGGCCATCGTCAGAGAGGCCCCGGGGACTCGTCGGCGGATTCGCTCGAAGGCCCGAAGCGCCAGCGTCGGGTTGTAGAGGGGGTGGAACGTGCGGAGCCAGAGCAGCCGGGGGCCCGGGGGTTTCTCGGAATCGAAATGGTAGGGGGCGACGTCCAACGCGTTGGGGATCACGCGCAGGTCGAGGCCCAGAGGAGCGAGTCCGGCCCTCATGTATTCGGAAGGCCCCGCGAGCCGATCGGCGAGTCGGTAAAGCCCCACGGCCGGCCAAGGCCGCTGGGAGAGTCGCTCGGGAAGGCTGCCCGCGTGAAAGTAGAGGACGACGTGCCGCCTCCAGAGCCGACCCAGCAGGATCGCGACGGCCTCCAGGGCCAGTGCCCGTCGGCCGTAGACTTGCACGCAGAAGACGTCGTAGGTCGGCCCGAGAACGAGGAGGTGGACCGCGACCTGGACGAGCCTGAGCAGGGGGTTTCGGGAGCGCGAGATCACCCCGACGCGCCGGCAGCGCTTGGCGAGGCGCTCGGCCAGCAATTCGCCCTGCGTGGGGAGGCCTCCCTTGGTAAAGGAGCCGACGACGCAGACTCGGAGTCCAAGGCGGGCGGGTGGATCGTCCTGGTTTGGCTCGATTTCCTCGGCGAGTGATCCGAGGGAGCGGGAATCGTGAGTCGTCATCGGATGGAGCGCTCGGGATCGTGAGCGAAGCCCTCCGTGCTGATGGCGAGGGCGAAGCTTTGGGCGTTGAGCTTGAGGCCGTTGTAGGACTCGGAGAAGAACCACATCAGAAACAGGAGAAGCCGGACCACCCGTCCCTCGCCGCGGGAGAGGGTGAACGCGCGATGAAATGAAAATGCGAGAAAAAGTCCGTAAATGAGGCCGCCGACCGCGCCGTGCTCCGCCAAGGACCGGGTCGCCTCGTTATGCGTTCCGGTTTCGACTCCCTGAATGATGTCGCGACGGACGCTCTCCGCGTAGAAATTACCGGTTCCGACTCCAAGGACGGGGTTTTCCAGGAAGAGAGAGAGCGCGCCTCGGGCGATCGTGTCTCGATTCGAGATCCCCTTCTTCAGGTAGCGATCGGCGAGACGGGATTCACTGGTTTCGTAGATCAACCAGGTCGCCCCCACGACCACGCCGATCAAGACGACCCCCACGGGCAACCAGATCACGGGGTTCCGCGTGGCCTGCGACGCCAGATAGATCAAGACCCCGACCCCCAACGCGATCGCCGGACCTCTTGAGAACGTCGCGACGCAAGTCAGAACGTGAAGGCCAAGCAGTCCCACGAGCAGGGCTCGAAAGAGTCGGGAACGAGACAGTCGCAGCGAGCAGAGGATGCAAATCCCTCCGAACGCCAGAAGCATGCCGATCTGGTTCGGGCCCATGCCACCGGTGATCTGGAAGTTCGAGGCGGTTCCCCAACGGACGCCGCCTCCAAGGAGGTTCATCGCCCCGTTCAAGGCGAGGGTCGTCGACCCCACGAGGTAGGCGAGAATCACAGCGAGAATCCCCCGCCCAGACAGATCCGACCGCGCGCCCAGGATCAACATCCCGAGCTTCGCGGAACCGAGGATCACGATGTTTCGAAACACCCCAGTTCGCACCTCTTCGCCGTAACCCAATTGCGTGTCGCTCCGGAAAACGTCGACGGCCTCGAGCACGATGTACAGGGCAAACGCCACCGAACCCCAACGCGCCGCGACCTTGGTGCGCAGGAAGGGAACGATGCAAGCGGCGATCACGACATATTCGAGAAAATTGTAAGGAAGGCGATGGCTGTTCAATCGCAGTGCTGGCTCCAGGGAGCTCATGTACGCCAGCACGAGGAACCCGTGGTTGTGAAAGCCGAACGCGCATAAGCCAATCGAGGCGCCGCCAAGCGTGACGATGATCGCGCTCATCACCGAGGTTTTTCCCAGACCCATTCCTGGGAGGGTGATCCAGATCAACAAACTCGCCCCCACCAGGGCGACGTACCGCACGAGGTCGGCACCGCCAAACGTGGCGATTCCATCGACGCCCTCCTCCATGTCGAGGGGGTCGTGATCGCCGATGAGAGACCGAGGAGGATGTTGAATCATGACGAATCGCTCCCTCGGCGAGGCGAGGCCGCATTGCCCAGGACCGCGTCGTAGACGTCCATGACCTTCTCCACGGTGGACCGCTGGTCGAACTCCCGAGCGACCAATCGTCGCCCACGCTCCCCCATTTCCCGGCGGTCGTCGGGAGACGTCCTGGCAAGCGCCGCCATGGCCGCCGCCATGGCGTCCACGTCCCCGACCGGAACGATGAAGCCCGTGTCCGTTCCTCGGACGGCCCGGGTGATTTCCCCCGTGTCTGTGACGACATAAGGCAAGCCCGCGGCGAGGTACTCCAGAAGGGCCAACGGCCCCGACTCGGATCGGGATGAGAGGAGGCCGGCGTCACAGGCGGCCAAAATCTCGGGAACGTCGGAACGGACTCCCGCGGTCACCACGTTCCCACCAAGCCCGGCCTCACGGACGAATTCGTCGCACGACCGCTTGTAGGCCTCATGGGCCGGTGACTCCTGGCCGAGCAAGAGCAGTCGAAGTCGATCGCGTTCCGGACATCGGCTCAGCGCGGCCAGGGCTGAGAGGTGGTCCTTTTGCGGCCGGAAATTGGCCGTCATCACCAGGACGACGACGTCTTCCGCCCAGCCAAGCTCCCGACGCAGTGGGCTCCGCCGACGGCCGACGAACCTCGCCACGTCGACCCCGTTCCTCACCAGATGGACGCGATCGGGCCTCAACCTCAGCCGCCGAACCGCCCATTCGCAGAGTCCTTGATGGACCCCCACGTAGGCGTCGAACCCGACTTTCGCGCAAAGTTGATCGCCGATCCCCGGGGAAGGGACGCCCTCCACGAGTCCGTAGTGGTCGTGAAATACATGCGCATATCTAAGTCCAAGTGCGATTCGGGCCGTCGCGGCGAACTTCATGCTCCCGCGACCGTGACTATGGACGACCGCGATCGACCGTTCGCGGACAAGGTGGCCGAACCGCTTCAAGCCTCCCCAATCCCAACGGCCCCGCCGCTCAAGCTCGGCGAGGCCGACGCGGGGATCGAGCGAGGAAGCGAGGGCGCCTCCCGCCCTCGTGGCGCACACGCCGGATTCGTAACGGGTGGGGTCGGTCAAATTGGCCAGTTCGACCGCCATCCTCTCGGTGCCGCCAGGGCTCAGGGTGTCGACGACGTGCAGGACGCGCGGAGGGTTCATTCCACCACCTCACCCTCGGGGACGAGGGTGGGCCAAGATCGCCGAAGCGTATGCTCGATCAGGTCTCGATATCCCTCGATCGTCAAGCCCATCGTGAACGAGCGTCCTTCCCGGACCATCGACGCCAGCCGCTCGCCGTCTCCGGCGAGTGAACGAACGCCGTCCGCCAGGGCCTGGCTATCGCCGAACGGAAACGTGAGGCCACGAGCCCCTCGCCCGAGAATCTCCTCGGTGATTCCGACCTCGGAGGCCAAAGGGACGCAGCCGTGGAGCATTCCCTCGGTGAGTACTTTGCCATAGGACTCGATCCGGGAGGACAGGACGATGAACTGGCATTCCCGATAATGACGGCAGACCTCATCGTAGGAAAGTCGGCCGTGAAATCGAACGGCGCTTCCTAGGCCCAACGCGTCTCGAAGCGCCTCAAGCCGCTCGCGGAGCGGGCCCTCGCCAATGACGTCCAGAGTCGCTGGAAGCCCTCCGTTTCGAAGATTCGCGACGGCCTCGACGATCGTTTTTTGGCTCTTGTTGTCGTCGAGATGGCCCACGGCCAGGAGGCGAACGGGGCTCGGCGATCCGTCCCGGGCCAGGGCCTCGGCGCGGGCCTCGGCCTGTTCGTCCTCGGCCCGCCATTCGGCCATGGTGAAGCTCGGCGGGAACGAGGTCACGAGGTGGGCCGCCTGGCCCGGCCAGGTTCCATAAATCGAGACTGGCCCCCCGAACCGGGGGCTGGCCAGAAGTCGGCGCTGGAGTCGAGACGCCCAGGACTGCTCGGGATAGGGGGCCCAGTTCGCGGTGTAAACCGCGTGGCGGGGCCGCGTCGACCCCTGGAGCGCCAGGAGCCCGACCAGCCCAATATTGCATGGGCAACGGAGATGGACCGCGTCAACCTCCTCGATCGTTTCGAGGATCCTGGGCCACCACCTCAGGCAATGGGCGGCCAGCCCTAGTTTCGCCTTCCAGGTATTCCCCCCCCCCTGGGCGAGCGGCTTCAACCGCACCCGGAGTCGCCGGTAGGGCGTGTGCGTCGGGGGTGGGGGCCCGTCTAGCACGGGGACGCAAGCGACCAGTTCCGGGAACCAGTCGGCCCAACAATCCAGTTGTCGGGTGACGTGGGTCAGCGTGCAGACCCGACCCTGGGCGTCGACGTAATGGCGAGTATCGGCGATCAGCCCGAGCTTCATGGGAATGGTTGCGACGAGAGTGTTCGCGACGGGCTCCCTCGGTCGGTTGGATTCATCAGTCCAAGCGGGAGACCCGGGCGTCATTGAAGAGTTCGAGATCCGAACGGGTCCGACCATCGACCCTTCCGAGGAACGCGAGGCCCTTGGCCGCGGTGACCTGAAGGTCGGGTTGAGAATCCGTGAGTCGATCGAGGTGCTTCAGGGGCCAGAGGGTCAGTCGCGCGACCGCGAGGGCTGCCCGTCGAATTGTCCGACGACGACTGAGATCGATCAAGGCTTGAGACAAGATCGTCGCGGAAGCCGAGTACGGGCCTCCAGCCGACGTGAGAAAGACCGAGGACGACCTGGGGAACAAGAACCTGAGACCGGTCGACGTGAAGCGTTGAAAGTCATAACCGTTGCCGTGATGAGGGAAGACGAAGGGCGTCGCGGCGTAGACCAGCCCGCCCGGCCTGGCGACCCGCTCCATCTCCGCGGCCACCCGCCACGGTCGCGCGACGTGCTCCAGGACTTGGTCCGCGAAGACCAGGCCGAACGTCCCATCGGCGAATGGGATGTCGTGAGCGTCACAGACCAGGTCGATGCCGAACTGAAGGTGAACGTCGGTCGTGACGACGACGGAATTGGGGAAGTCTCGACGGCTCGATTCACCCTTGGCACCGGCCCCGAGAATCAGCACGGGCCCGTTCGCGACCTCGTCCGCGAGCCTGGCCATACGTCGGGCGTACCCCGGGTCGCGGGTCAAGGAGGGAAAGATCCTCTGGCGAACGTGGTTTTTGAGCGAACCGCGATCGCGGTACGAAGCGAGTTGCGTGGTCGGGACTTTGGAGAGCACGTCGGAGACGCGGAACAAGCTGGAACCTTCGGCGATCAAGACGGGCGAACCCTCGTGGCAAGGGTAACGGCCACCACCTTGAAAGACGAGTTCCTCGCCCTCGGGAGGAAACTGGGTCGGCCTCGTCCCGTCGGAAGGGTCGATCAAGGCCCGAGCCAACAATTCCTCGACCGCGTTCCGATCTGTGCTCGACACGGTGTTCATCCCCGCGACGGAATCGTCTGATCGGCGACGCTCTGGGGCGAGGGGATGATCGGTCCCGCGCGATGGAGTCGGCGTCCGGCCGCCCAGGCGCGTCCAAATCGCAACGGCCATTGCGCGGCGAACAGGGCCATCCCGGCGAGCGATCGGCGGCGGGAGCCTCTGCTGCCCAGGGGGCCGGACCGCGCCCTCGTCATCGTGTTCAAACTTAACAGAATGACGCGCTCTCGGCGCTGTCTCGGCGTCATGAACCGGTTCATGTAATAGACCTGCGTCGGAGCGGGAAACGGGCCGAACCACCCGCTGGCCGTGTTCATCCACCACGCGCCGTACGTCCGGAGCCCGCCGATCGGGGCCTTGTAGTGAACCCTGGAGGCGAACGGATTGTGAATGATGAGCATGCCGCCGAGATAAATCCGCGTGGCGAAATCGACGTCCGTATTCACCCCCCGGTCATACGCGCGGTCGAGCCCTCCCACGACGTCCAGCGCCCGTCGCGAAATCAGTGAGTTGCCCGTGTCGAACGTCTGGGAGACCCGAGGGTTTCGGAATCCCTCCGGGAGTGAATAATCCGTCGGCGGCGGAGGGTATGAGACCCCGGTCGACGCGTCGGCGCCGTACTTCCGGATCAACTCCAGATGCCGCTCGATCACGTCGGGGGCCGCGACCGAATCGTCGTCGAACATATAGATGTAATCGCCTGTCGTCGCGGCGAGCGCGGTGTTCCTCGCCAGGCTCTGGCCGCGCTCGTCCTGCCAGATCACGTTGACGTTCAGGTCGTCGAAGGGTTGGTAGACCTCGGGACGTCGCTCGGCCGACGGGTTTTGATCCACGCAGATCACCTCCACGGGGCGGACGGTCTGTCGACGGATCGACTCGAGGGCCGCCGGGAGGTAGGGGTATCGCCCGAGGGTCGGGATGATGACGCTGATCCGGGGCTCTTCCCGCGGGGCTTCCGGGGGAGACTCCCGCTCGCCCCACTCCCAGAACGCCGGGGCGGGGGCCGGCCTGGCCGAGGCGGCTTCGAGGGCCGCCCGATAGGCTGTCCGTTCCCGCCAGGGCGGATGGCCGGCCAGGCACCTCCGGGTCAAGACGTAACGGGCCCAGACGCGCTTCTGGTGGCGGAGGACCAAGAGGTAGCGGTCCGAGAGCGGGACGACGGGGGCCGTCCTCGGTACCGCGAGGGCGTTGGAGAGCAAGGAAGGGTCGTGCCAGAGGATCGCCCCGGCCGATTGCCAGCGGAGCCCCGCCTCCAGAAAGGCCCCGTCGGCCGAGGAGAAGGCCGGGTCGAGCCCCCCCAAGGCCCGGAGCATCGCCACCCGGACGAGGCAGCACCTCGGCGACATGCGCCACGAGGTGCAACGAACGTGGTCCGGGGGATCGAAGAGGGACCAGTCGGCCATGATCATGTCGAGTTCCGGCGGCTGGCCCCCCGCGCCAAGCGACAGTCCCGCGTGGACCACGTCCCCCCCCTCGGCGATCTTCGAGAGCGAGTGAATCGGGGGAGGACCCAGGGCCTTGTCCCAGAACAACAAGTAATCCGCGCCTGGGCGATCGGCCGCCATCGCCTCGGAGGCCGCCGCCGCCGAGATCGTCGCGGTGGACTTTTCGCCGAGGGGCCATTCGGTGGCCGCTTCGTCGTCAGGAAGGCCCCACTCGATCAGGTCGATCCGCATCAGACGAAGCCCCCCGGCGATGCCTCAGGGCTCGCCAAGGGAGCCCCGTTGAGCCCCTTGGAAACTCGGAACAGGAACCTGTCGTCTCCGAGGAGTCCATGTCGCCCAAGGGTCGACGGGTCGAACGTCTCGAACAGATCGATCGCCTTGGCGACGAGTCCCGACGCCGCCATTCGGTCGACGACGTCCAAGCCATAAGAGCGGACGTGGTCGAACTGACCGTAAAGTCGCTCGTAGTCCTCGGGGCCCGCGTCGGGATCTTCGAACGTCGGGCCCGCGATCAAGGGGACCATGACCAGCGCGAAGCCGTCGGGCTTTAGCACCCGGCCGATCTCCTTGAACGCGGCGACGTCGTCGGGGACGTGCTCCATGACGTGGGAGCAGACCAGGACGTCGATCGCGCCGGTGGCGAAACTGAACATGGTCAAGTCGCTTAGAACCGCGGCATCGTGCGAGAGCAGGTCCGTGCTCAGGTAGCGGACGCCGGGGAGCGAGCCGCAACGCGTCGCGAAGCAGGCCTTGGGCGCCACCTCGAGAAGTGTCAGTGGCCTCTCGCCAAGTCCTCCGAATTCGCGGAGGTAGAGGAACATCGCCCGGTAACGCTCGAGAGAACCGCAGGACGGACAGAGCCTCTCACCCCGCCAGGCGTCTCCGGCGGGAAGGAAGCGTCGGCCCTTCCACTGGCAGAGGCAACACTCGACCCGATCCCCCGCGAAGTTGTAAGCCGAGAACGCCCGACGCCCAATTCCCCTGTAGACCCTCCGAACAAATCGCCGAGCCCGGTTCATCGGCTTGAAAGCGGGTGGAAGCGATTCTGGGAGGGTATTCCGCGGTCTCAGGTCGATCTGGGAAGGCCCGGTCCAGGGATAAGCGTTTCGGCAAGCCGGACACGTCGCCCCGCCCGGGCCGGCGTCTTCGAGCGCCGAGCGACACGAGGGGCAAGCGACGAGGTCCCTGATGGCGGGCCATGAGTCGCCCGGCCGCGTTTTCACAGTGAGCGTCCTTCCTCGAAATTCCGGGATCTACCCGGTCGCCTTGGAGAGCAGTTCTTCGTAACAGGCCATGAACCGACCCGCCTGCCGGTCGATGGAGAAGGCGTCCAGGACCCTCGCCCGCCCCGACGCGGCGAACTCTCGACGGAGCGCCGGGTCCAGGATCAATCGGCCGAGGCGGTCGGCCAGCGACTCGGGCGCGCGTGTGGGAACGACGAAGCCGTCGACACCGTCGCGGACCGCCTCGGCCATCCCGCCGGCCGACGTGCTGACCACGGGGAGGCCGCACGACATCGCCTCCAGGACCGCGTTGCTCAGCCCTTCGCTGACGCTTGGCAGCAGGAAAAGGTCGCAGGCCCTCAAGGATTCCAGGACCGAGGAGCGGGGGAGGCCGCCGAGGAGATCGACGTGTCCCTCCAATCGCA
>JBFWRA010000067.1:0-9231 GCA_050249155.1 Isosphaeraceae bacterium
TGGAGCGTCAACCGGCCTGGCATCGAGGCATCCCAGCGTGGCTCCTGGCGACGCCGGGGCGGTCTGGGCCGCGCGGAGCGGCGGATGTCGGCCCGAAATCGTGGAAACTACTGTCTAAATGGCCCGCTCCTTTTTCGACACCAGCGCTCTCGTCAAGCATTATCACTTCGAGACCGGGACCGCGACGGTGGACCGACTCATCAACGAGCCGGGGGCCGAGCTGGCCATCTCCCGGTTGACCCTGGTTGAGACCATCTCCGTATTCGCCACCAAGGTTCGTACTGGAACGTTTGACGCGATGCGCTTCGCTCGTTTACGAGGTCGCTTCGCCAGTGACGTCACCCGCAAGCGATATCGGGTCATTCGGATCTTGAACACGCACTATAACCAAGCTCAAGACCTCATCCGAGGTCACGGCCTCGCACGTCAGGTTCGCTCATTGGACGCCCTCCAACTCGCCGTCGCTTTGAACCTCCATCAAGAGGCCCCGCTCGACTACTTTGTCTGTGCCGACCACCGCCTGTGTGACGTGGCGTTGAGCGAGGGCTTGGCCGTCCTCAACCCGGAACTGGTCCCTTGAGGACAGACACTCGTCCTTACTGACCGGCGCGCAAAGAGTGTTAAGTCTCTGATGCGGCAAACCCCTGTATTCTTGGGGTAGAGCACTCCGGCGACTTAACAGTCATTGCGCGCCGGTCAGTAACCCAGCGTGTTCCATCTTGAGCCTCCAGATTCGCGAACAGTGAGCCGAGAACCAGCCATGTACGGAATTTGGTGGCTTTGGGAAGATCGCGAAGTCTGACGAACGAGCCTTCGCACACTCCGATCCAATCGCGGCCGTGACGGCCTGGCCTGTCGCGGCTTCGTGGTGGCGGCGGCGCTGGTTCGTGGTGTCGACGTCGTTTCCGGCGAGGGTGCGAGCGCTCAACGTCGGATCTCTCACTCACCGGTCTTCCCGGCGCGAGCGGCCTCGATCGCGGCGACGTCGATCTTCCCCATCGTCATCATGGCTTCCATGGCCCGCTTCGCGGCGGCTCGGTCCGGGTCGGTTATGGCTTCGAGCAACACTCGCGGCGTGATCTGCCAGGAGAAGCCCCAGCGGTCCTTGCACCAGCCGCAAGCGCTCTCCTGGCCGCCGTTGCCGACGATCGCGTCCCAGTAACGGTCGGTCTCTTCCTGGTCCTCGGTCAGGACCATGAAGCTGACCGCCTCGTTCGGCTTGAAGTTCGGCCCGCCGTTCAGGCCAATGTATGCCTGGCCCAGGATGGTGAACTCGACGGTGAGATCCTCGCCCACCTGCGCGGACGGGAGGTCCACGGCGGAGGCGTGGCGTTTCCCGACGTGGCTGTCGGGGAAGACGCTCGCGTAGAACTCGGCCGCCTGGCGGGCCTCACCCCGGTCGAACCACAGGCAGGTGATCACCCTGGTCATCCTCGCTCTCCTCAACTTGTCGCCGGCGAGCGCGAAGGCGGGCCGTCCGCCATCGCCCAGAGACGTTCCCATACTGGTGGGATTGGTACCATTGATCGGCGGGAAGTCGACGAACGGAACAATCCGACGAATGGCCAGGCACGGAATCAGGGACGGAAGGAGTTCAGGGCGACCCGTCGGCCCGCGCGCGACCTTCCATTATCAATTCCCCGCGGGAACCCCTTCCTCCGCGATTTCCCAGGTTATGGTTGGCGCGAACGGCGGGGACTGCCGAAAAAGACAATCGAACGGACACGACAGGATCGTCGTGTTGAACCTGTGGGCCGCGCCCGCTCGTTCGGCCAGGTGATCGTTCCGCGCTGGGCTGGGAGGTTTCCCACCCAGGGTGGTCCTGGTCGGGGCGTCGCGCGGCCTTGGGGTGGGGGCGTCGCAGGAGGGCGGGCGAGATGAGCGACGAGTCGACCACTCGGCAGTCGCGCAAGGCGCGGCCGAGTCTTGAAGGGCTGGAGGATCGCCAACTCCTCAACGCCCAGATGAACCGACACGGCAAGTGGGAAAACTTGATCATCCACGACAAGGACCTGTCGCGGTTCGTGATCCAGAAAAACAATCCAGTCGCCGTCGAAGATCGACGGATGTCCTACGTCACCCCCGAGGGTTCCCGGGTCACGATCACCCTTTACGGCAAGGGAAACCTTCGCGGCTCGACCGTGGACGACGACGGGGCCTTGAACCTCCGGTTCATCGGGACCGACTCCAAGTCGGGGATCGTCGGCATGGTTCACGGCGGCACGGGGCGCGCTCCGGTCCGCAGCGTGCTCCACGCGGGTCTACCGCCGGATAGCGTCAGCGGGATCGGTTCAAACGTGATCCGGGTCGTCAACCTCAAGAGTTTCGACCTCGTGGACGGCGGCCGGGTCAACCTGACCGGCGGCGTGAAGTCGTTCTTCCTCAATTCGACCGGTCAGGACACCCAGGTCAGCCTTCGCGAATTGCCCGAGGAACTGCTGACCAGCGACACCGCCAACAGCGCGACCCGAAACGGCGTGACGTTCGGATTCGCCCTGGACCTGGCGGGCGCCCAGACCCTGACGTCCACGACCGGATCGTTCATCCCGGGAGCGCAGACCTTCCCAGGCGCTCCCAGCGCCAGCGCGGAACGGGACGTGCCCACGCCTCCCGGATTGGTCGCCGTCATCAACCAGGTCAACGGCCCCTCGCGGGCCGAGCAGGGCCTGGGCGACCCCCAGTTCTTTGGCTACGACGCGGTGGACAACGCCCTGATCGGGTTCGCCGTCAGCCAGACCGAGACCGGTCTCGTCGCCCACGAGGCGATCCGGATTCCCAACGCCCTGCCCGGCGGTTCCCCGGTCGGCTTCGAGCCGGGAGTCTCACTGAGCCGAAATAACGGCGATTTGGTCGCGCTGCTCAGCGACGGGACCAACGTTTACGCGTACGACCCGCTGGACGGGTCGTCCGTCGGCCAGTTCTCGCTGATCAACACCGGCACGACCAACCCGATCAACCTGACGGGCTGGACGAGGCTCGGCACGGTCGACTCGTTCACCGTCGTGGGTGAGGCGGGGACGTCCGACCCCGCCACCGGTGAACCCGTGACCGCGGGCAAGCTGCGATTCATCAACGTGACCAACAGCCTGGCGACCGGCGAGGTCCAGCCGTTGGGAAGCGCGTTCGCCGCCAGTCCCTTCATTCCTGGGCGAGAGTTCGGCCTTTCCGGCGGGTTTGGGAGCGTCGCTGGTTCCTCGACCCTGTTCGCCGCGGGAGGCGCTCACTTCGACACCTTCCTGCCGAACGAGTTCCAGCTGGGCGCTCTCTCGTTGAGACCTTCGGCGACGACGCTTCCCGCGAGTTCCGTGTCGCTCACCGAGTCGGCTCGCAACCGCCTGAACGGAGCGCCGAATAGCTCCAACACGAACTCGACCGGGGCCTTCCCGCGAGTCGATCCGACGCAACCCCGCGAAGCGCTGGGAAGCCTGGACCTGTTCCTCGCGCTGATCACGAACTTCGACGCGGACGCGGGCACCTCCGAGGTCTCGCTCTACAACCCGCAGTCGTTCTCGCGATCGGCGACGGTCACGCTCCATAATCCGAACCCCCTGACCGCCTTGACCTCGGCGTTCTACCCCGACCTCGACGGCGTGGCGCTGATCGACGTGCAGGGCAACGTGCAGTCGTTCCGCTCGAACTCGACCCAGGGGATGGTGCTGAACGACCTTGGCACGCTGAACTTCCTGAAGATCCACCGGGCCACCGACAGCACCGTCATCGGCTATCCGATCAGCCATGTCGAGGTCGCCATTCGCGACAACGTGGCGCTGATCTCCACGTCGAGGCCCGAGAACGTCGGCCCGCGTGGCGGCGTGACGGTCGAGAAGGACCGCAGGCCGACCGGACCCTTGTCGCTGCCCTGATCCCCCTGAGATAATCAGCGGACGTGGCGAACCACTCCCCTCGCCTCGGACCTCGCCCCGCGTCTCCCGCGGGCCAGGGTTCGGGGCGAGGGGCGTTCCACCTGGCGGTCGCCGATCAGGGGCTCCCTCATGAGACGACGCGTTCACCCGCTGGCCCCAGCGCTGCTGACCCTCGCGACCGCCCTTTCCACCGCGACCGCCGCGGAACCGGAACCGGCCGCCCCGGAATTCTTCCAGGAGCGCGTCGCCCCGATCCTCGAACGGCGTTGCCTGCGTTGCCATGACCAGACCTCGGCCAAGGGAGGGCTGGCCCTCGACCGCGCCGAAACGCTTTTGAAGGGGGGCGTCGGCGGCCCCGCGATCGTCCCAGGCAATGCCGACGAGAGCTACTTGCTCGAAATGGTCTCGGGAGACCCCCCCGAGATGCCCCAAAAGGGGGACCCCCTGACTCCCGAGGAAGTGGCCGACCTGCGCGCCTGGGTCGAGCGCGGCGCGCGATGGCCCGAGGGGTTGGTTCTCAAGGACCGTCGCCTGGAAGGCCAGACCTGGTGGGCCTTCGCGCCGTTGGTTCGTCCCGCGATTCCCAGGGTGAACCGTCCCGACGGGGTCCGGACGCCGGTCGACGCCTTCGTGCTCGCGAAGCTCGAGGCCGAGGGGTTGACCCCCAACCCCGAGGCCGATCGACGCACGTTGATCCGTCGTTTGACGTTCGACCTGATCGGCCTGCCGCCGTCCCCCGGGGAGGTCGCCGCGTTCCTCGCCGACGACCGGCCCGACGCCTACGAGCGACTGGTCGACCGCCTGCTCGCCTCCCCCCACCACGGCGAGCGCTGGGGGCGGCACTGGCTCGACGTCGTCCACTACGGCGACACCCACGGTTACGACAAGGACAAGCGTCGAGACCACGCCTGGCCCTACCGTGATTATGTGATCGCGTCTCTCAACTCCGACAAGCCGTATACCCGTTTCCTCCGCGAGCAAATCGCCGGCGACGCGCGGGAGCCCGGCGATCCCGAGGGGCTGATCGCCACCGGGTTCATCGCGGCGGGCCCCTGGGATTTCGTGGGCCACGTCGAGCTGCGCGAGGGGACCGTCGACAAGGCCAAGACCCGTCTGCTCGATCGGGACGACATGGTCGCCAACGTCATGTCCACCTTTCAGAGCCTCACGGTCCACTGCGCCCGCTGCCACGACCACAAGTTCGACCCGATTCCCCAGTCCGACTACTACCGGCTGCAAGCGGTCTTCGCGGGAGTCGAGCGTGGCGACCGGCCCTACGCCAGCCCCGAGCGGGAAGCGAAGCGTCGGCCGCTGGAAGCCCGTCGCGAGGCGGTCGTCGACCGCGCCAAGGACGTCGCCCAGCGGATCGCCGCCAGGACCACCCCGGAAGTCACCGACCTGGACGAGCGGCTTCGCGATCTCCGCCGCCAACTGGCCGATCGACCCCAGGGCCCCCCACCGATTCCCAGTCCCACCAACGGCTACCACTCGGCGATCCACAAAACCCCCGAGGCCGACGCCTGGGTGCGCGTGGACCTGGGCGAATCCCTGCCGATCGACGAGATCCGACTCATTCCCGCCAGGCCGACCGACTTTCCGGACACCCCGGGGTTCGGTCTGCCATCGCGGTTCCAGGTGGCCCTCTCGGACGCCCCCGACTTCCCCGAGGCTTCGACCGTGGTGGTCGAGGACGCGAGTCGGCCCGACCACCTGAACGCCGAGGACGAGCCGCACGTCGCGCGTCCGACCGGCCTACGGGCGCGTTACGTCCGGGTCGCCGCGGGACGGCTCTGGAAGCGTACCGACGATTATGTGTTCGCGCTGGCGGAACTGGAAGTGTTCTCGGGAGGGAAGAACGTCGCGCTGGGACGTCCGGTCGCGTCGGCCGACGCGATCGAGGCGGGCCGGTGGTCGCGTCGGGCGCTGGTGGACGGGTTCGACAGCCGCGGCCAGCGCCCCGCGGCCTCGGACGCGGCGGAGGCCCTCAGGGCCGATCTACGTTACCAGATCCAGCGGACCGAACGATCGCGACGGGAGAAGTCCGAGGCCGCCGTGCCCGCCGACCTCCGCGCGGAGCGCGAGGCGCTGACGGCCGAACTGCGCGACCTGGACGAACGCATCAAGAAACTCTCGTCGACGGACCTGGTTTACGCGGTCGTTCCCCGGACGCCGCGGTCGATCCACCTCTTGAACCGTGGCGAGGTGGAGCGGCCTGGCGAGGAAGTCGGGCCGGGAGCGCCGTCTTGCCTGCCGGGGCTACCGGGCGAATTCCACCTTTCCGACCCGACCGACGAGGGGGCTCGCCGCGCCGCCCTGGCCGACTGGCTGGCGGACCCCGCCAACGCGCTGACCTGGCGGTCGGCCGTGAACCGGGTCTGGCATTACCATTTCGGTCGAGGGATCGTCGAGACGCCCAACGACTTCGGGCGTAACGGCTCGCCACCGACGCATCCGGAACTTCTGGACTGGTTGGCCTGTGAGTTTCGCGACGGCGGCGGCTCGCTCAAGGCGCTGCACCGCCTGATCGTCACCAGCGCGGCCTACCGGCGGTCGGCCGGACCGAACCGGTCGGCCGAGTCCAAGGACGCCGAGAACCGCTGGCTCTGGCGGCGAAACCGCCAGCGCCTCGACGCCGAGAGCGTTCGCGACGGAATCCTGGCCGTCAGCGGCACGCTCGACCGGCGCATCGGCGGCCCCGGGTTCGACCTCTTTCGATTTAAGGATGATCACTCGCCGATCTACGACCACACCGCCCCCGGCGTCGCGGACAACCCTTCGGTCCGCCGCCGGACGGTCTACCGGTTCGTGGTCCGAAGCGTGCCGAACCCGTTCCTGGAGTGCCTGGACGCCGCCGACCCGAACCTGCCGGTGCCGGACCGCTCCACGACCGTCACGGCGTTGCAAGCGCTGGCGATGCGGAACGATCGGTTCATCCTGAGCCAGTCGGAGGAGTTCGCCCGACGCCTGGAGCGTGAAGGGGGAGACCCGATTGAGAGGGCCTTCCATCTGACCCTTTCGCGCGGGCCGACGCCGGCGGAGCGCGCCGCCCTGGCGTCGCACGCGGAACGGTTCGGCCTGGCGGAGACCTGCCGCGTGTTGTTTAATACGAATGAGTTTATGTTCGTCGATTGACGAGGCGTTCGGGCGGCGTCCCGGTCGTGGGGGTTGACCGGATCGCGATCGTGACGTGGAGGGGATGGTCGGGTCGGGTCGAGTCGTTCATTCCGCGGGGGAGGGCCGCGATTGGGGCATCCGCGTCTGGTCGGCCCTTCCACGGCGTTAGCGCGCGGGATCGAACCGCTTGATCATCGTGACTTCGTTGCCTCGTTCGTTGTAACGGAAGTCATCGACGAGGCCCTTGGCCAGCATGATGCCGAAGCCTCCTTCACGGATGCCCAGCTCGTTGCGGACGTCG
Source organism: Isosphaeraceae bacterium (assembly GCA_050249155.1). Classification (GTDB taxonomy): domain Bacteria; phylum Planctomycetota; class Planctomycetia; order Isosphaerales; family Isosphaeraceae; genus JBFWRA01. The sequence continues at coordinate 7,279 of JBFWRA010000067.1, forward strand.
ATATGGCCGATCGGGTCCTCGTCGCTGGCGGCGTGGGAGAGGTGCGCCGGGTTGAAGCCTGGCCCCTGGTCCCTGATGATCAGTTCGATATGGTCCGGGGCGATCCGGTAGGTGATTTGCAGGACCAGGTCGGCGTTTTTCTTGTGGCCCCATTCGATGGCGTTGCCCCCCATCTCCATGACGGCCTGGCGGAGGTCCTTGATTTGCCGCTCGGTCAGGGGGGTGTGGGCGTACATGTCGGCGAGCATGTCGTTGGCTTGCTGCAGGTAGCTCGTCTCGCTTCGGACGTCGAAGTTGATCTCGCCGTGGGTGCCGCGCTGTTCGTGTTCCTGTCGCCAGGCGATGGCCTTGTCGATAGCCTCGAAGAGGTGTTCGGCGTTGAAGGGCTTGGTGAGGTAGCCGTTGGCCCCGACCCGGACCCCGGCGGCGCGGTGGCCGGCGTCGTTCAGGGCGGTCACCATGATGATGGGGATCAGGTTCGTCTCGCGATTCCGCTTGAGTTGATCACAGACGGTGAATCCATCGAGGTCGGGGAGCATGAGATCCAGCAGGATCACGTCGGGAGTGTGCGCGCGGACGGCGTCGACGACCTGAGCGCCCGAGTAGAGCTGCACCGGCTGGAAGTCCCGGGCCTGGACCAGACTGGCCAGGATGTCGTTGGTGTCGCGCTCATCGTCGACGATCAGCACGGTGCGCGGCATGGGCAGAGACCCTGGATGTGTTATCGGATAGTCGCTCGCGATCGCTTCGCTGAGTTCCGTGCGCTTGAGGCGCCTCGCCTCGCTTCACTTCATTGGATCGGGTCGGTCTGGGCGCGATCCGTTCCGTAGTGGTCGGGCTCGACCCAAGAGGACCCACCTTATTCTCACGCGCCGGAAGTCGCCTGGCAAGCCGTTCGGCCCGGCCGCACGCATGCGCCCTTGCGAAGCCTCGACCCCCCACGGCACAATAGCTTACGCGAGAGCCGGCCTGTTCCGGACGCGGAATTCTCGACGGCCTGGCCGTCCCCACGTCCCGACGCGCCGCCGGCGAGGCTGGTCGCCCCGTGGGCCACGTCGTGCCGAACCCGAGCGAGAACCGCCCATGACGGTGACCCGGATCATCGACGCGTTTGGCTACGTGATTTACGCGGCCCTCGCGCTGCTGGCGGTCTGGGGAGCCTTCAACGCGGTTCTGCTCTATCGCGGAATCGAGAAGAAATCGATCCGGGGCGCGAAGGTTTTGATTGACCGGGTCCGGGAATGCGCCCTCGCCGGCAAATTCGAAGACGCCATCGCCGCCTGTCAGGTGCCCGCGGTCTGGCACACCGCGCTGGCGCAGCTCATCGCCGTCGCCTTGAAGAATCGCGCGATGGGCCTGGCCAAGATCAAGCAGATCATCGTCATGGAGTTCCACACCGAGGTGATCGCCGGGACGGAAAACCGGCTCGCCTCGATTTCCACGATCGTCAGGATGGGCCCCTTGCTTGGCCTGCTCGGCACCGTGGCCAGCATGATCGGGGCCTTCGGCAGAATCGGAGGAGCCGAGAAGGTCAACCCCCAGGCGCTGGCCTCGGACATCAGCCTGGCCCTCTGGGCCACCGGCGCGGGACTGTTGATCGCGACCCCCATGATGATTATCGGAAACGACGTCCATGCCAGGCTCCGCCGTCTGAGAGACCGGACCGAGCGCCAACTTCAGGATTTCCTGGAGATCATCGAGCAGGTTGAGGCCGCTCAACAGCGAAACGCCCCCGCCTCGCGGTCGGGGACCGTCCGCGCGGTCCTGCCGAGGAATTGAAGGGACGTTCCGGCCCAGGGTCGATCGCCGACGGTTTCGCACAACTCGACTCAACTCGAAGGGGTGACCGCGACCCTCTCGCCCACTGAAGGAACCCCTGGCCGCCCATGCTGCTGAGACGCCAGGCCAACGACGCCCGCGACGAACACATCGACATGACCCCGATGTTCGACT
>JBFWRA010000068.1:0-9165 GCA_050249155.1 Isosphaeraceae bacterium
GGCGAATCGGATGCAGTCCTCGGCGGGCCCTTCCCCGATGATCCGGTAACGGAGGTCGACGCCGCGATCGATGAGCATGCGGACGGCCTGGAGGGCGTATTCGTAGCCCTTCTTCCAGTGCAGACGGCCCACGCTGAGGACCACCGGCGGGCCTTCCCGGGTCGTGGTTGGTTCGCCAGGTCGAAAGAACTCGGGATCGATCGAGGGGTGGTTCACGAACGCCTTGGCCGGGTCGAGTCCATAACGTGTCGCCTCGCCGAGGATCTCATGGGAAACGCAATGGACCCGATCCGCCTTGGCGAGGACTTCCCGGAGAAGCTCGGCCGCCCTGGGGTCCGCCAGAGGCTGGACGCTGACGTCGGCCCCGCGACAACTGACCACCTTCGGACAAGGCAGGAGGTCGAAAAGGGCGAGTAACTCCGAGGCTTTGCCGGCGAACTCGAAGTGCAAGACGTCGGGACGCTCGCCCACGAACGGCAGGGTCCGGTAAAGGTGTTTCGAGAACGCGCCAGGGCGAGGATGGCGGTCCCGCAAGATCTGGACGAGTCGGCGGAGGTCGGCGGTGGACCGGCGGGCGGCCCTCGCCGTCATGAGGGGCATGCGCGCGATCGCCCTGGACGAGTGATCTCGGGGGGGAAGATACTGGACGCGAATGCGGTCGTCACGCTCCAGATCCGCGAAGTCGTGTCTCGATTCCCCCCTCCCCATCGCCATGACCGTCACTCGGGCCCCGCTTCTGGCCAACGCGGCCGCCTTGCCCACGAGGAACGACTGCGAGAGCAGGGGGAACTTCCCGGTGACCATCATGACGTTCAAGACGACCTAGCCTCCCGAGGACTCGCGGCCCGACGGTCCTCCGACTTTTTCGCCACGAGGACGTACCCCTGGGCGATCTGTCCCGACATTCCAAGTCCCCTGGAGAATCGCCCGTCATCGAAGCCACAACGGTGGGAGATCGCCCGCGCTCCGAGGTAGGCGCGCTGAGGGAGATCCACGAGCAACCACCCCGCGGGGATCGCGACGGCCCCGAGGTATCCGAATCGACGCCTGACTTGTTTCATCCAGGAATGCGCCGTCTTGGACCACAAATCGATGATCACGGAGAACGCGTCGCCGCGGACGAGCAAATCCAACGGCTCCAGCCCGGCGCGAACCGCCAGGTCTCGCAAACCGTCCGGCGTGAACCTTTGATGGTCGCGAGGAGCCTCGTGTCTCCAGTACAGGAAGGGAGCGGAGAGAATCAGTCGACCACCCGGTCGGAGAACCCTTCCCAGCTCCTTGACGCTAACCACGGGCAAAGGCACATGTTCCAGGAGTTCCGTGCAAAGGACGGTGTCGAAAGTCGAGTCCGCGAAGGGCAGCCGCGCCGCGTCGGCGTGAACGTCGGCTTGGTTCCCACCCGCCGCGGCCGAGGGCCAGTCGCATCCCACGCAACGAGTGACCTTGTCGCCGAGCAGGGGCTGGTAAGGCTTTTCTCCGCAACCGACGTCGAGCACGTCTCCGACGGCCGACGCCAGCGCGACGTTCAGGGCGTCGAGAAGCAGGCGTTGGCTGAGGTACGAGGCGGGACGATTGGGATTGGGACGGGGCCGACCGGAACGACCATAGACCACGGGGCCTCGGACCCCGATGAACGTCGCGTTCGCCGACTCGGTGGGGGAGGGTTGAGGGACGGGGAGCGAGTGGGTCATCCGCGCCTTTCGAACGAACGGCGGCATTCCGAGACGCCTGGGATCGCCGAGCGGGAGTCAGGACCAGGAAGCGATTCGAGGCGACTCGGGCGTGGTGAACGCCTTCGACGATTCGGCGACGTCGCGTGGGACTCCCTGATCACTCTCGGTGAGGGAGAATGGTGGCGCCAGGTGCCGATCGGCCCAAATCTGCAATGACAGAAGGGTCCAGAGCCCGCGATGGCGGTCTCCCCCCGCCAGGTGAACGTCGTAAAGCCGCCGCAACGCCGCCCGATCGAAGAGACCGTTGGGGTAGGGGTCGCGTTCCAGGAGGAGTTGCTCGAACCTCGGGCGGAGGACGCCGCGAAGCCAAGCGGACATCGGGATCGAGAACCCCGCCTTGCGCGTCGGAATCGATTCCTCGTGGACAAGCTTCTTGAGCGACTCGCGGAGGGGGCGCTTGCCGACGCCATCCCGCAGGCACTCCTCGTGCGAGATCCGCGCGGCGGTCGCGACGACTTCCAGGTCGAGCAGCGGGACGCGCACCTCGAGCCCGTGGTGCATGCTCGCCCGGTCCATCTTCAATAGGATCATGGGCAGGTGGCATTCCAGCTCGGCTTTTCGCATCCAGGAGGCCAGACCCGCCTCGTCGGGCACTCCCCGGAGCTGATACGTCTGGAAAGAATCCGGGACGCCCCGCGCTTCTGGGCAGATCTTTTCAAGGTCGGGTGAATGGAGGCCCGATTGCCCGCTCAGGTACCAGTCGCCAAGCGTCGGATACTTGACGCCTTGGGGAGGCCATCGTCTTCCGGTCACCCGCGCTCCCGCGTAGATCGCCAGCCTCGCGGCGCGGGGAAGTCGGAACAGGAACCTCGCCTTGATCCACTTGGCGAATCGTGGATAGCCCCAGAACAACTCGTCTCCGCCGTCTCCCGAAAGCGCCACGGTCACCCGTTCGCGGGTCATCTGGGAGAGCATCAACGAGGGAAACGCCGAGGAGTCGGCGAAGGGTTCTCCGTAAGCCGAGGCGAGGTCGTCGAGATGACCGAGGGCCGCGCGATCGTCGAAGACCCGGACCGTGTGCTCAAGATTGAGTTCCTGGGCGTAACGTCGGGCGACCTCCGACTCGTCGAGTGACACGTCGGTCGTCCCGATGGTGAACGCCGGGACGGGACTGGTGGAAGCCCTCCCCATCAGGCCGGCGACCAGTGGCGAATCGATCCCCCCGGACAGGAACGTTCCGACCGGGACGTCGCTGACGGTCTGTCTCCTGACGGCGGCGTCGACCGCCTCCGCGACCGCCTCGACCGCGTCGAGCCCTCGGAGTCGGGGGCTTTCCGAATCGTCGAATTCGTAATACCGTCCGGACCGCGGCTCGTCGTCGACGCCGAGTTCGACCCAGTGTCCAGGCTTGACCTGATGGGTTCCGCGAAAGAGCCCATGAGGGGCGGGAATGTAACCGAGACGGAGGTAAAGCCCGAGCACCTCCAGATCGACGGCCGATCGATCGCACCAGGGATGGCGAAGAATCTGATCGAACTGCGACCCGAAGACCAGTCCCCTGGCGTGAGTCAGATAGTAAAGTGGCTTGATCCCCAGGTGGTCTCTGACGAGCAAGAGGCGCCGCCGCCTGACGTCGAAGTAGGCCAGGGCGAACATCCCGTTGAACCTGGCCAGCGCGCGTTTGCCCCATCGGGCCAACGCCTGCAGGACGACCTCGGTATCGCCGCTGGAACGAAACGTCGCGCCTTCACGCTCGAGATCTCGTCGCAATTCGCGGAAGTTGTAAACCTCGCCGTTGAAGACCAGCGCGGCGTGACCGTCGGCCGTGAGCATGGGTTGATGCCCGGCCGGAGACAGGTCGAGGATCGACAGTCTTCGAAATCCAAAAAAGGCATGACGACCGTCGGACCACCCCCCTTGATCGTCGGGCCCCCGACGGACCATCAGCGAGGTCATCCCCGCGACCACCCCGGCGTGGCCAAGCACCTCGGGCTCGCGCGTGAAAACGCCAGTGATGCCACACATCAGTTCCTCACCCCCATGCGGATGGGCGCGGCGAGATCAGGACTCGGAGTGAGGCGGTCGTCGACCAGCCGCTCATAGATCGACCGAAGCTTGGTCGTGATCCCCCGCCAGGTGTGCGCATCGGCGACCTTTTCGCGCCCGGCGGACCCCAATCGCTTCCGCAGGGCGTCGTCGCCGAGGAGTCGCGACAGGGCCGCGGCGAGTTCCGCGGCGTCGCCACAAGTCACGAGCAAACCATCGACTCCTTCCGTGATGACCGAGGCCACCGCCCCGATGCGCCCGCCGATCACCGGTTTGCCAGCCGCCCACGCCTCCAGGTAGACGATACCGAACGACTCCTGAGACGACACGGTGACAACGACGTCACAGGCCGCGAAGAGGCCCGGCTTGTCGTTCTCGTCGAAGTCACTGATGAAGACCACGCGGGTTTGACAGGTCGCTGGCAAGTCCGCGAGACAGGCTCGAACGAACTCGGAGTCCCCTGACCCCGCGAGGAGCAGTCGGGCCTCGGGAAACTCCGTCCAGACGTTCCTCATCGCATCGAGGAGTGTGTCGATCCCCTTGTAAGGAGCGAACCGTCCGATGAAGCCGACCAGCAGGTCCCCCTCGATACCCAGGCTGGCCTTGACCGCCTCCCCGTCGATCGAGGTGAACGATTCCAGATCGACGCCAGGTCCGATCACCTCGATCTTCTCCGCGGCGACTCCATGGGCCACGAGGACGTCTCGCTCGAATCGGGTATAGGCCACGTAAGCGTCCGCCCGCTTCGCCAGGGCGAGCGCCGGGGCCTCCACGGTTCCGTCCACGATATGCAAGGCCCCATAGCAGACGAATGGCCGCCCTCGGCCGAGGGCCTGGGCGATCCATGGATAATACATGTGCGCGTAGGGCAGCGCCGTCCCCGCGATCACGTCGGCGTCCGACTGGATCACGGCCCAGAGCATCCCCGCCGAGACCGGGCCCAGTCGCAGACTACCGAGGTACTGTCGAAAGCCCCGAGGCGCCCAACGCGTCGATCTCAGGAGAAACCACGACGCCTTGACCACGGCGCGAGAGAATCGGAAGCGTCTCACCCGAACGCCCCGAACCCACTCCTCCCGAACCGCGACTCGGCCCGGGTCTCTGGCGTGCGGGCTCCTCAGCGCGTCCGAGGTGAACACGGTCACCTCGTCACCGTGGTCGGCCACGAGCCGCTCCGAGAGGTTCTTGAAAAGGTGTTGGCTGCCACCGACGGAGGGGTGATAGTTCTGGATGAGATGGAGGACTTTCATGAAGTCCTCGCTGATCGGGGGAGCGGGGCGTCGGTGTCAATCCAATCCCCGACCTGGGGATCGTAACGCTTAATGATTCGTGGAGGCGATCCGGCGACGACGCAGTGATCGGGTACGTCCCGATCGACGTAGGTGTTCGCCCCCACGACGCTATTTCGCCCGATCTTGACTCGACCCACGATCCGGGCGCCGTTGCAAATCCAGCTCCCCGCGCCAATCTCGATCGGACCCAACGATCGCAACGGCTGGCGAATGATCGGAACGTCGGGATCACTGAAACCATGAATCGTATCGGTGATCAACACGCCTTCGGTGATGAGAGCGTTTTCGTGAATAACGAGACTATTGGAGATCGTGATGTGACAAAACCGCCCAATGCAAACGCCGTTCTCGATCGTGATGGAGGGGTTGAAGACTCCGATCCTGGGGAGGTCGTTGACCATGGCGCAGAGCCACACATAGGGTCGGATGACGACTCCACTGCCGATGCTCATGCATTGTGGATTCTTGATCTCGACCCGACGATCAAGCACGGAGGCGAGTTTCCGGAACCGACGCCGGACGAACCAGGTGTGGGCGCGGTTGGGATCGAGAATTCGTTTGAGTCGGCGTAATCCGTAAGTGACGAATTTCATTCGATGTTATCGCCTCGGGCGAGATCGCCGGCCGCGACCTCGGTCGCGTCACTCAAGGACAAACGCGCGACGGCGCGCTCTGGAGGAACGAGGCGACCTCGGCGAAGACGCGGGTCGCCGAGCGTCCGTCGGAGAACGCGCAGATCTGGCGGACGATTTCCGCCCGCCCGGCCTGGCCCTTGGCTGGGTTTGAGAGCGCTTCGCGAACGGCCGCGACCAGTTCGGCGCGACTGAAAGCCAGCGCGAGTCCTCCTGATCGCGTGATGGGGAGGAAGTGTTCGCGATCATAGAGTTCGCGGGTGACGCGGTCGTATCGTCCACCTGGCGAATCGTCGTACGCGGGGCCGATCTGGGGACGGTCGAAGATCGCACCGTCGACCGTCATGGTCGAACTGACGTTCACATGAACCACGCTATGTTTGAGGGTCGTGGCGAGCCGTTCGACGTCACTTCGGCTCACGTTGAAATGCCGGAGGTCCGCGCTGGGGCGCCAGGGGTCGTCGGCGCGCACGTTTCGCGCCTGTTCGAGTATGGATCGCCAGCGATCCATGGGATCCATGGGATGTCGGCGAAACAGCACGATCGGCCGGCCTGGTATCTCGCCGGATTCGATCGCCTGATCCAACTGTTCCAGGAACCGAGGCTCGTGAGGCGCGATCGATGGAGGCCCCGCCCCGAACAGGATGACCGGTCGATCCTGGGGAAGACCAAGCTCGCGACGCCAAACGTCCTCAGGCCACAGGTAGCTCTCATCCCAGTAAAAGTCGAACTGCGGCGCGCCGACGACGGTGACGGGGCGGGAGGCCGCTTCCGGATAACCGCGGCGAATTTCCGCCGCGTTCCAGTGGTTCCAGACCAGATAACGATCGAACGTCACGGGGAACCAGCCGCGGCACGTGATATTGTCAAACGACAGGATCGCCGCGCAGCATGGGACGCTCTGAAGGTGGGCCGCGCGGACGACGAGCGCTTCTTGCTCGTTGAACGGAGTCAAGGTCAAGAGATAATCCGGCCGAATTTCGTCAACCAACCGCAGGAAGTCCGCGAGGTTGGTGTGATCGCGAACAGCCTCGCCCTCGGCCCGCAGCATTCGCCTCACCGCGCCCGGTATCGCGAGCTGGAGTCGGTGCTTGAGGAACCTCGCCGAACGCATCGCGCGGGCGGTCGGAGTGAGGTGGAGGCTCTGTCGCCGCGCGTCGATCGGGGCGGAGGGACTCGCCATCCGATGGGAGTGCCATTGATCGACCAACCGCCGGATTTTTCGGTATTCGTGATCGAACCGCGACGTCGGGAGGGCCACCACCTCGGCACCCTCGGCCTCGAACTCCTCGGCGAGGGCCTCGTCTCGCCAGGCGAGCGCGATGACGGGCTGCGCCACTTCGCGGATCATGGCGAGGAGCCCGGTTCGCTAGACGTAACGCACCGAGAACTGGATGGTGATCGGAATCAGAAGCCTTGGCTTGCTCAACTCACACCCTTCTTCCGCGGGTTAACGAACGATCTGTCGGCGGTGGACGCATGTCGGTGAGAATCCAAGCGGTCGAACGAACCGTGGACTGGATGAGGAGCCAATACTTTCAGGAGGCGCCGGCTACCATGCGGTCCAGCCCCCGTCGACGACCAGTGTGCTTCCGGTCATATAACTCGACGCGTCGGACGCGAGGAAAACGAACGGGCCCCGAAGTTCTTTGACGTCACACATCCGCCCCATCGGGCAAAGTTCCGCGTAGTTGGCGCGGAAGGCTTCGGGATGATTGTTGAAGACCCCGTGGGGAACCACGCAGTTGCTTCGGATGCCGTCACGCGCGTAAAGCGTCGCCAGGTATCGGGTCAAGTTCGGGACCATGCTCTTCGTCGCCACATAATCCACAGGCTTGTACGTCTGCCGATCCCGCCCGGGGACGCGATAGAGCCCCTGGTTCGGGGCGACCAGGGCGTAAGTCGACGGGACGTTGATGACGTGGCCCGACCTCTGTCGGAGCATTCGGCGAATCGCCGCCTGGGTCACTCGAAGGAGTCCGGTGCCGTTCACGGCCACGGACTTCTCCCAGATCTCCAGCGGGTAGTTTTCAAACCGTGACGGATCGATCTCGCCGGCCCGATCGTCAAGCTTGGCGTCGATGGCGGCGAGGTTGACCAAGACGTCGACCCTGCCGAACCGACCATCGACCACTTCGAAGAGGTTGGCGACGTCGGCGTCGGAGGTCACGTCGGCCGGCAGGCCGACGGCTTCGACCCCATGCCGATCGCGAAGCGCCTCGGCCTGCGCGGTCAGATCCTCGGCCCGGCCAAGGTCCGTCAGCGCGAGGGTCGCGCCGAAGGCGGCGAAGGCGTCGACGATCTCCCTGCCGATGAGCCCAGCGGCCCCGGTCACCACGATCACCTTGCCGCGAAGCGAGAACTCGGGAATGTTCATGCCTAATTACGTTCCATCACCGCGAGCGCGATTTGGACGCTCATCGCCGCCTCGGAGATTCCGGGAGAGGGTGGCCGGTTCTCCGCGAGGCAGACGAAAAAGTCGCGAAGTTCGTCGAGGAACAGGTCGTTGCGCTCGAACCCGGCCGGAAGTGACCAGGATTCCGCCTCGGGATTGACCACGCCGCCAGGCGGGGGCGCTTCGCCGACGGTCCCCTGATATCGAGTCAATGTCCCAGCATGATAATCAAAGACGACGCGCCCTCGCGTGCCGACGAGTTCCCAGGAGCGTTGGGGAGGGCGTTGCAGATAGTCGAGGTGGACGTTCGCCGTCGCGCCTCCTGGAAATCTGAGCAAAACGTCGACGGCATGCTCACAGGCCGCTTCGAGCGGGCTTGACCGATTGGCGAGACCCACGACGAGGTCTGGTCGACCGAGCATCCAGACGACCAGATCGAGGTCGTGGCTGAGGGTCAAGGCGGGGCCACCTCCCATCCCGGGCAGAACGGCGTAGGAGTCGCGGTAATCCTCCCAGGGATGCCAGTCGGGAACGTGCTCGCCCCAACTCGAACGCACAAAGAGGGGAAGGCCGAGGGGGCCGGACTCTCCCTGTTCCAGCCAGGTCTTGACCCGCCTTAAGAGGGGATGGAACCGGAGCATGTATCCGACCATCGCGTGCCGGCCGCGCTGGTCGAGGGTCTCCGCCAGTTCCGTCACTCCATCAAGGGTGTGGCTGATCGGTTTTTCAATGAAAAGGTGACAGCCCGCCCGTGCCGCGGCGAGCGCCACGGGCATGTGGCTCGCGGTCGGGCCCGTGACGAAGACCACCGTCGGCTTGAATCTCTGGAGTGCCTCCGTCAGGTCGGAATATGTGGGGAACTCGCGGTCGAGCGTTCGAAAAGGGAGGTTTCGCGTCCGATGGAGGGAGATCTGGTCGTGGCCAAGGTGGATCAGGTTGCGGATGTGCCGCTCGCCGACCGAGCCGACGCCGCTGACGAGGATTCGATGGCCCTCAACCATGCGTCGCCTCAACACTTGCGACGATCCTGTCGCAAACGTCGCGGACCGCGCCGAAGCCTCCGCGATTCGGGCAGAGGAAGTTGGAGACGCGGCGAACCTCGGGGCGAGCGTCGGCCACGGCGCAAG
>JBFWRA010000069.1:0-9150 GCA_050249155.1 Isosphaeraceae bacterium
GTGAGGGAGGGGCTGACCAGGGACTGGGACTCGGCCTCTCGCGCCTATTATGGCCTGTCGGACGTGAGGGAACTCGACCGCGCCTGGCGATCCTGGCACAAGGTCGTCGCCTCCCGCCAGCCTCGCGGCTCTCGGGACGCCGTGGTGATCCGCGCCCAGTCGTCGGAGGAATGACCCGGGCTCGCCTGATCCGTCAGGCCAGGAGTTTCTGAACGACCTGGCCGCCGACGTCGGTCAGCCGGAAGTCGCGCCCCTGGAAGCGATGCGTGAGCTTGGTGTGCTCGATGCCCAGCAGGTGGAGGATCGTCGCCTGAAGGTCGTGGACGTGGACGCGGTCCTCGACCGGGGCGAATCCAAACTCGTCGGTCACGCCGAGGTTCAGCCCGGGCTTCACGCCCCCTCCGGCCATCCAGACGGTCGACGAGTCGATGTGGTGATTTCGGCCGATGGATTCCCGAGTCTCCCCCATCGGGGTCCGACCGAACTCGCCGCCCCAGATCACCAGGGTGTCCTCGAGCAAGCCCCGCTGTTTGAGGTCCGTGACCAGCGCCGCGGAGGGCTGATCGATCTCCCGACAGACCTGTTCGAGGTCCTTGTTGAGGGTCTGTCCGGGACCGCCGTGGTGGTCCCAGTCGGAGTGATAGAGCTGTACGAATCGGACGCCTCGCTCGATGAGCCGCCTGGCGAGGAGGCAGTTCCTGGCGAAAGAGGGCTGATCGGGATCGACCCCGTAATGGGCCAGAGTCGCGGGGGACTCGCCCGAGAGGTCGATGAGTTCCGGTGCGCTGGTCTGCATCCGGAAGGCCATCTCGTAGGCTGAGATCCGGGTGGCGATCTCGGGGTCTCCCGTGACGTCCAGTCGGGAGCGATTGAGGGCGGTGATGGCGTCGACGGCCCGGCGCTGGCTGTCGGGCGCGACGGCCCTTGGCGTGGTGAGGTTCAGGATCGGTTCCGCGCCGTTGCGAAGGGGAACCCCCTGGTAGGCCGTCGGCAGGAAGCCGCTTCCCCAGAGTAACGAGCCTCCGCGGGGGCCTCTTGGACCGGACTGAAGCACCACGAAGCCTGGCAGGTCGTTCGACTCGCTGCCGATGCCATAGGTGACCCACGACCCCATGCTCGGCCTGCCGAACTGGGTCGTCCCGCAGTTGGCGAACAGCTTGGCGGGCGCGTGGTTGAACGCCTCGGTCGCGATGGACCGGATCACCGCGACGTCGTCGACGATCTTGCCGAAATGGGGGAGAAGCTCGGAAACCCAGGTGCCCGCGCCGCCGTGGCGGGTGAACCGGCGGATCGAGCCCATGAGCTTGGGCTTTTCCTTCGTGAAGGTGTCCATGAAGGCGAAGCGTCGCCCTTCGATGAACGAGTCGGGGATCGGTTGGCCGCTGTACTCCTGGAGCTTCGGCTTGTGGTCGAACATCTCCAGCTGACTGGGCCCTCCCGCCATGAACAGATAGATCACGCGCTTGGCGCGCGCGGGATGGTGCCCAGGCTGAGGCGCCAGCGGATTCGTGGAGCGGTCGACGGCCTCGGCCCGGTCCCGGCCGAGCAAGCCCGCCAGGGCGATCGACCCGAGACCGACGCCGCAGTTCTGAAAGAAATGACGACGAGTGCTCTCACGGAGGAGCGAGGAATCGCGATGCCTGGAATCGATGGATCGGGACATGAGAGGGTCACTCCCTCGTGATGAACTCGTCAAGATTGAGCAAAACGCGGGCCGCGGTCGTCCAGGCGAGGCGCTCGGACGCCTCGGGGGATTCGCCGCGACGGCCGGCCCCGGACCGTTCTTCCCGCAAGAGGTCCGTCAAAGTCGCGACTTCCCGGTCGGTCGGTCCTCGTCCGAGAGTCAGGCGGAAGGCGCGTTCGATCCGGGAAGGCTCGTCGTCGCGCTCGGCGACGACCCGGGCCGCTAAAGCCTCGGCGCATTCATAGAAGCCGAGGTCGTTCAACAGGGTCAGCCCCTGGAGTGGCGTGTTGGAGCGAGGCCGCCTGGTGCATGCCTGCACGGCGTTGGGCGCGTCGAAGACCGTGAGCATCGGGTGAGGCGTGGCCCGCCAGAAGAACGTGTAGAGCCCCCGGCGGTAACGGTCCGGGCCCTCGCTGGCGACCCAGGGGCGCGCCATCTGGCCCAGGGTCATCACCCCGTCGGGTTGGGGAGGGAAGACGCTCGGCCCGCCCACCACGCTGGAGAACAGCCCCGAGACCTTCAAGGCCGCGTCGCGGACCAGCTCGGCGTCCAGACGAAGTCGCGACTGTCGTCCCAGCAGGCGGTTTTCCGGGTCGACCCGGTCCAGTTCCGGACGAGATCCGGACGCCTGCTGGTAGGTGGCGGAGGTCAGGATCGCCCGATGAATCGCCTTGAGGCTCCAGCCGCGATCGATCAACTCGGTCGCGAGCCAGTCCAGAAGTTCCGGGTGGCTGGGGGGCGTCCCCTGCGTCCCAAAGTCGTTCTCGGTCTCGACGATCCCTCGACCGAAATACGCCTGCCAGAGTCGGTTCACGGTGACCCTCGCGGTCAGGGGATGCCCCGGATCGGTGAGCCATCGCGACAGCGCCAGGCGGTCGGCCCGATCCTCCGTCGGCAGCGGCGGGAGGATCTCGGGCACCCCAGGCTGGACCGGGTCCCCCTTGCGCGTGAAGTCCCCCTGGACGTGGATGAACGACGGCCTGCGATCCGAACGCTCGCGCACGACCATCGTGGTCACGAACTTCGGTTCCCGAGCCCGCAACGCGGTGATCTCCTCGGCCAGCGACGGATAATCCTTGGTCAGCGTCAGGTAAAGCTCGGTCAACCCGCGCCACTGGTTCACGGTCCGCTTGTCGATCGCGCGATCGAAGGCGTCCTTCAACTCGGGCGGCAGCGCGGCCTTGTATCCTGGCGACAGGGTCAGCTCCCAGTCCCGCTCCTTCTGGGCGATCTCGGGATGCTCGGCCTTCAAGCGATCGTGAAACGCGGCGATCTCCCGGCGGACCCGGGCGCGCTCCACTTTTTCCGCCTCCGTCGCGATCTCCAGCTCGGGCTCGTCGACGTTATTGAAAAACGCGAACAACTGATAATATTCGCGCTGACTGATCGGATCGTACTTGTGGTCGTGGCACTGGGCGCAGCCGACGGTCAGGCCGAGGAACGCGGTGGCGGTGGTGTTGACCCGGTCGACGATCGACTCGACGCGGAACTGTTCCAGATCGATGCCCCCTTCCTGGTTGATGGGGGTGTTGCGATGGAACCCGGTCGCGGTCAACTGATCGAGCGACCCGTTGGGCCGCAGGTCCCCGGCGAGCTGGTCGGTCAGGAAGGCGTCGAAGGGGAGGTCCTCGTTGATCGCGTCGATGACCCAGTCGCGGTACAGCCAGATGGTCCGGGGCGCGTCGATGCTGTAGCCGTTGGAGTCGGCGTAACGCGCCAGGTCGAGCCAGGGGCGTGCCCAGCGCTCCCCGAAGTGGGGCGAGGCGAGGAGCCGATCCACCAGCCGTTCGTAGGCGTCGGGGCGATCGTCCTGGACGAACGCGGCCACCTCCTCGGGGGAGGGGGGCAAGCCCACGGTATCAAGGTGAACGCGGCGGACGAGCGTGGCGCGATCGGCCCGGGGAGAGGGGCTCAACCCCCTGGAATCGAGCCTGGCGAGGATGAAGGCGTCGATGGGGTTGGCGAAAAACCGCGGAGCGTGCTTGACGTTCGGCGGCGTGGGGCGTTGGGGAGGCGCGAACGCCCAATGGGTTTCCGAGAGGGTGGTCGGGCGTTCGTCGGACGGGGCCTTCGCGCCGGCCTCGATCCAGCCTCGCAGGGTCTCGATCTCGGACTCGGAAAGGGGTGTCCGTTTCAGGGGCATGCGGTCGATGCCGCCGTCGCCCCGGACCGCCTCGATGAGCGGGCTTTCCTCGGGGTTTCCGGGCACGACCGAGGGGCCGAGATCCCCTCCGCGAAGCGCTCCGGCGGCGGTGTCGAGGCGCAGGCCCCCTCGGGGACGTTTCTCGCCGTGGCAGGTGACGCAGTGGCGCGCCAGCAGCGGCTTGACCTCGGACGTGTAATCCACGTCCCTGGCCATCGCGAGCGATCCCCAGAACAGTACCGCGATTCCAAGTGGCGTTCGCATCGGCAAGACCCGTCGTTGAGGGACGAGCGGCGGTCGAATTCGGAGGGTTGGGTCGATCAACGGGTGAAGGACGCGCGCCGTCCCGATGATCCTCCCGAGATTTTAACAGCCCCGGAAGGCTCGGAGCCAGCCAATTCACAAATCACAAAAAGGGTCGGGAGCCGTCGATTCCCTTGAGGGAACGGCTCCCGACCCGTCAGGTTTCGATCGCGTAGCGGAGGAGGTGGGATTCGAACCCACGGTAGGCTTGCACCTACACCGGTTTTCGAGACCGGCCCTTTCAACCACTCAGGCACCCCTCCGAAGGGTGACCCGCCTGGTCTGGTCTGGCGGGTTGGCGTCGGTCGCGTTTGCCTTCAAAAAACTCCTTCAAGATCGCGGAACATTCCGCGTGGAGGACTCCCGAGACGATCGCGACGCGATGGTTGGCCCGGCGATCGTCGGTCAGGCGGTACAGGGACTGGCAGGCACCCGCCTTGGGATCGATCGCGCCGTAAACCAGTCGGTCGATCCGGCTCAGGACCGCGGCCCCCGCGCACATCGCGCAGGGCTCCAGGGTCACGTAAAGCGAGCAGCCTTCGAGTCGCCAGTCACCCAGGACGCGCCCCGCCAGGGTCAGGGCCAAGCGTTCGGCGTGGGCGGTCGGGTCGTTGGTGGTCTCCCGAAGATTATGAGCCTGGGCGATGATCCGACCGTTCCGGGTGACCACGGCGCCGATCGGGACCTCACCGAGTTCAACCGCCGCTCTCGCCAACGTCAGCGCTTGACGCATGGCCAGGGCGTCGAGGTCGGACTGATCGGTCGATCCCTGGTGTTTCCGCAAGGTCTCGCCCCTGTCCGTCGCACTCGTGAATGTATCGACGGACAGGGAGCCGGGTCAAGACCCAGTTCGTCTCCCGCGATGGGGAATCGAACCGAGGTTTGGCTCAGGGGTGAGCCCCTCCCAGTCCTTCGGGGAGCGACAGACCTGGGGGAAGCCCGCCCGCGGGGAAGCCGCCGCTCGGTGGTGGCGTGGGCGGGTTGGTTCCTTTTGGCTGAACGATCCCGGAACGATCCAGGGCGATCGACCGGAAGCTCTCGCCAGGGGTGACGTAGTACCAGTCGGCGAACCGGTCGGAGAGTTCCTTGACCTTCTTCTCGGCCTCGGCGATCCGCTTCTCGTCCTCGGCCCGCTCGCGGTCGGCCTTTTCCTGGGCGGCCTTTTCCTCGGCGATACGCTTGGGATCGTCGGGCGCTTTCTGGAAGGGGTCGTCGGGGATGACCAGGGACTCCTGGGGTTTCTCAGGCTCCGGCAGCAGGGTCGGGTCGAAGGAGACGGTGACCATCAGGTAGCGGTTCTCCTTGGCACCCTCGGCCGGTTTCTCGGCGGACTTGGCGGAGTCTTCCTCCGCGCCTCCGGCTTCGAGCTGGTCGCCAGTCGCGAAGACGACCTCGCCGTAGCGGAGGGTATAGACCGCGCCCTCGTCGGTCTTGAGGATCACTTCCCCCTGGTTGGAGTAGAGTCCCTTGTCGGTGGGGTAGAAGCCCTTGCTCAGTAGCGAGGAGAGCTCGCTGTTGGTCTTGGCCTCGACGGTGTTCGTCGAGGCGAGCTTGAGCTCTCGGCTGAGGCCGGGGGGCTTCGGGCGGACGCCGACGAGCTTCAAGTCTCCCAGCGCCGAGGTCAACGTGGTCAGTTTCTCGGTGTTGAGTTCTTGCTCGGCGGGGAGTCCTCCCTCGAATTCCCAGGGAGCCCCCGCGTCTTTCCGGGTGATGGTGATCACCTCGCCGGGAATGAGTCGGCCGCGTTCCGGGTCGACTTTCTGGCTGTTGAAGGTGATGGACCGAAGGTGGCTGGCGTCCAGCTTCAGGAGGTTCGTCTCGATCCAGTCGGGGAAGCGGGTGGAAAGGTCGACGTTGACGTTGACGCCGTAGGTCCGCTTCTGGGAGGGCACCCGGACGTAGCGCTGGCCGGTCCTGTCCCGAACCTCGTTGCCGATGATGAAGTCGGCGAGGACTTTCTCGGACTTGTCCTTGAGCGTGATCCGCTTGCCTCGGCCTTTGAGCGGCCCTTTCAGGTCCAGTGGATCGAGCACGCCGAGGGCCTCGTGGTCCTCGGGACGGTCGGAACGGATCGTGTCCTTGACCAGGTCGATCACGCCCGCGGCGGTCTTGGCGAGTCGGTCCTTGGCGTCGGCGGGGTAGTTGTGGTGGGAGGGGATCACCCACTTGCCATCCTTGAACATGACCTTGAACTGGCGGACCGTCGCGGTCGAGTCGTCGAATTCGACGACCTCCATGTCGGTGCAGGCCAGGGGGTCCTTGAAGTCGGGGAAGAAGGGCTGACCCTGGTCGTTGAACACGACGTCGGCCCCGGTGCGGTCGGCCGTGTTCAGGTACGCGGCACCGGTGAGCACCAGGGCGACGGTCACGAAGCCCAGGGTCTTTCTCGATTCGGGGGACATGGCGGGGCGTCTCCTGGGGTTCGATCAGGCGATCCGGTTGGGGTTGGCACCCTGGTTCTCTCGGCGAAGCCGGACGCCGAAGACGAACAGGGCCAGGGCCAGCGGGGGAATCGGTGGAAGGGTGACGGCGAGCGTCCGGACCCGGTTGCGGATCTGCCGGATGTTCCGTTCGGTTTCCGCCTTGCTCTCCTGGATCGCCTTGCGCTTTTGATCCTCGATGTTCGCTTTCTGAACTTCCAGCCGGCGGTTCTCGACCTCCTGGAGGTTCAGCAGGAGCATTTCCTTGGTCCGCTCGTCGATCTCCTTGTCGTTCCGCACGGCGTCGACCCGCGCGTCCAGGTTCTTCTGCGCGGCCTCGAGTTCCGCGGTGGCCTTGTCCTCGGCCTCCTTCGACTCACGTTGGGCTTGCTGGATGAACTCCTCCGACTGCCGTTCCAGGCGAAGCAGCGTCCGGTGCTCGATCTGGCGCTTGCGGAGCTTGACGAACGCCTCGTCACCGGCCAGGACGTCCACGCAGTTCAGGACGAACGTGACGTTGTCGAGCTGAAGGTTCTCGGGCTTTTGCCTACGGATCTCGAAGAATTCCTCGGAGATCATATCAAGGTCCGCGATCACGATCGCGTGGATCGAGGCGGGCTTGGGCTGGTCCTTCTTCTCGGCGTCGGCCGGGGTGGCGCTCTGGGCGGGTTGACCCTGGACGCGCGCGGCGAGGGTATAGGCGATCCCCGTGGCGAAGTGCCTGCGGTTCGGATTGATGCCGCCGAAGCCGCCGAACATCCCAGGTCGGATCGCCTGGCTGAACGAAATGGTGCCGCCGGAGTCGCTGGTCCTCAGCAGCGGGGTGAATTCGGGGCCCGCCCCCCCGCGCTGGCGAAGCAGGCCCGCGAAGATCCCGACCACCTGTTGCAGCCCGGAGGTGACGATGTCCTCCTCGTTAAACGGTTCCTCGGCGCCGCTGCCCTCGCCGATCCAGACGAACTCGGGAGGCAGGTTGGGGCGCTCTTGAAGGGGGTTGTACGGGTTCCAGACGATCTCGGTGCTGGGCCAGTCGACGTTCAGGAGTTCGAGCAGCGGGGTGAGGTTTCCCTTGGGTTCGGGAGGAGGGCCGCCACCGAAGGGGCCGCCGGGATTCTGTCTGGGAATCTCGGGAGCGATCTGGGGATTCTCCGCGGGGAGCGGGTCGACGAGGAGGAGGGTGGGGTGTCCCTTCCTGACGTGGTCGGTCAGCTTGTCGATCTGGGGCTGAGTCAGCGAGGAGGGCTGTGCGACCAGCAGCACGTCGAGGTCCGAGGGAAGGTCCGCGTCGGCGGAGACGGAGCTCACGTCGTACTGCTTCTTCAGCTCGGTGACGATCGACCACTCGGGGTTCTGGCCCATCGACCGCATGTCGAACCCGCCCATGAGCCTGGCGTCGGTATTGAGGATGCCGACCTTCTTCCGGGAGGATCGGGAGACGACCCGGATCGACCGGGTCAGTTCGTACTCGACGGGAAGCCCGCGGTCGAAGAAGGGGATCACGACCTCTTCAAGTCCCGAACTGAAGGCGACGCCGAGGAAGATCTCGTCGGTCGCCTGTTTGCCTTCCTCGCGGCTCAGCACGGTTCGCGGCTCGATGCCGAATCGCTTCTCGGCGTCGCGGGCGGCGTCGCTATAGAGTTCGGTCTCGACCAGGTTGAGCCGGACGCGGTCGCCTCCCCGGGCGGAGTATTCTTTGAGAAGCCCGATCAATTCCGCCTTGGTCTGAACATAGTCCCGGGGAACTTCCGGGCTGAAGAAGGCCTGAACGTAGACCGGTCGGTCGGCCGGGATCTGGCGGATCAGGGCCAGTGACTCCTCGGAGAGGGTATGGACTCGCTCGGCGGTCATGTCGGCCCGGAGGCCGGTCTGACCCGCCAGGACGCTCAGCGCCGCCATCGCGACGATGACCGAAAGGGCCTGGACGACCGAGTGGAACCAGTGCCGACGGCCGGCCTCGCCCCCCGCCCAGTGCCGACGACCCAGAAGCAGGGTGTTGAGATAGAGCAAGGCCAGCGCCGAGGCGAGGAAATAGAACACCGCGGAGAGCGACACGACGCCGGTCCCGAAGTCGGCCGCCTGCGAGGGGATCGAAAGATCCTCCACTTGCCTGCGGAGCCCCGAGGGCAGCGCCGAGGCCAGCAGGCCGGAGAAGACCGGGATCGCCCCGAAGGCGGCGCCCAGGATGAAGGCCACCGTGACGTTCGAGGTCAATTGCGAGGCGACCATGCCCAGGGCCAGAAGCATCGCGCCGGTCAGCCAGTAGCCGAGAAACGTCGCGAAGATGACGCCCAGGTCGGGGCGACCCAGGTACAACAGCAGACCGACCAGGGGCAGCAAAAACGCCAGCGAGACGGTGTAGATGCCCAGCGCGGCGAGGTACTTGCCCAGCACGACGTCGAGGTCGGTCGCCGGCAGGGTCTGGAGCATCTCGTCGGTGCCCTGTCGGCGCTCGTCGGCCCAGTCGCTCATCGACGCCGCGGGGATGTAGTAAAGCAGAAGGTACGGCTTGGAGCCGTTGAGCGTGTCGAGGTTGGCGAGGTTCGTGGTGATGGAGTTCGGCTGCCAGTAGGCCATCTCAGCCGCCGACAGCACGAACAGGG
>JBFWRA010000070.1:0-9139 GCA_050249155.1 Isosphaeraceae bacterium
GCTCCCCCTGGAACCGCAGTCCGACCGCGAAGGGACCACTTCGCGAGACCCGGCCCTGGATCGGGCCGTCGCCCCCGAGCTTGACGAGTTTTCCCCTCGACGATTTGACGAAAAGGCCGCGTCCCTCGGGCCTCCAGAATTCCAGGCGGACGTTCTGAACGCTCCGAAACACCCCATCCAGGTTCTCGGGAACCTCGTAGGAGAGGACCGAGCCGTTGCTGACCAGAAACGCCCCTCGGTTCAGGGAGACCGTCATTCCCCCCTTCGGCTCCGGACCTGGGGTGACGTGCGGCCCCGCCTCCACCACGAATTCTTGCGTCTCCAGTGGACCGAGGCTGGTGTTGAAGTCCAGCGCGACGTGGGGAGGCGAGCCTTCGACCTCGACTTTTCGGAACTGGCCGGGAACCGCCTTGCCGTCGCGCTCCAACCGAAATCGCGGCCCAAGGATCCCTTCCGGAAGGCGCGCATGGACTGGATAGCCGAACCGTCGCAGCCCCGCGGTCTCCTGAACGCGAAGCGTCCAGCGAGAATCCTTCTCGTCGGCGGTCGCCGAGTGGGTCGCGATCGCGCCCAGGGTGAGGAAGGCCAGGGGGAACCTCAGCCAGCCTTGACGGATCATGCGTGTGTCACTCCATCGGTGAGGGGACGTCGTCAACGTCCTAGGCGACGGGCCGCGCGGCGTTCGGCGGGAGGTGTCCCTCCGCGGGGCGCGGAAGATTCGCCTGGCGACGCCAATCCTCTCTCAAGCGACCGGGAGGAGCAAGAGGCGTCAAAACCCGAAGAATCCAAGAAGTCCGCCGCGGCGTGCCGGGGGAGGGGCCTGGGCTTCGTCCCGGAGACTCTGTCCCCGATTCATCAGGTCGGCCGGCGAGGGAATCTGGGTCGGCGCCATCTGATAGGTGAACTCGCGCTCGTCGCGGATGGTGAAGGGGATGAGGTTCTCACTGAAGAACTCGGTGACGACGTTGTCGTACCAGGGGGCCTTGATCGGTTGGGTCACGCGCTGGGTCTGGTGCTCGTCGAGGATCAGGGTGACGTCGCGGTCGCCGTAGTAGGTGAAGCTCTTGGAGACCGGGGTCCTGCCGATCTCCTCTCCGTTGACGACGACGAGGGCGCCCGGAGGATTGGTCCGAATGGTGTAACGCCGCTCGACGCAACCCGAGGGAAGACCAAGAGCGGCTAGGCCTAGCGCGAGAAGCGCGCCGCGGCGTGGAAGTCGTCGCCAGACCATCCTTGGCTCTCCCTCTGCTCAGGACCCCGCCAGGGCGGGGTATGGCGGCCCGGGGGCGTCGTTCGCCTCCGAAAGAAAAACCGGGCTCGGACGCGTCCGTCGCGGGTTCGTGGGACTGGCCAGACAGGAATGCGGCGGTCCCGGATCGACCCATGCGGCGAGGATTCTAGCGAGAAGGTCCGATCCCGACAAGGCGGCTTGGCGCGGTCCCCGCGGGCTGCCAAAATGAGCTTTCCCCGAATCGAAACAGGCGGACCGAGACGCCCGCCCCCGCCGGCCTGAGTACCCTCATGATGCAAGTCGCCACGCTCTCGCTCCCGATCGTGTCCGTCGAAGCCGAACGACTGTGCGTGGGGATCTTTGAAGGTCAGACCGAAATGCCCGCCGCGCTGATGGGCACTCCGGTCGCCGATCTGATCACGAGTCTCCTCGCCTCCGGGGAGTTGTCCGGAAAGCTCGGTGAAACGACTCCCATCCTGGGGGCGTCGGGGCTCTCGGCCGGGACGTTGATCGTCTTCGGGCTGGGGGGACGGGACGAGATCGGGCCTGGCAAGTCGTTCGCCGCGGGGGTGGCGCTGACCAAGTCGGTCTGTGACCGACCGAGAGCGACGCTGGCCGTCGCGTTGCCAGACTGGGGCGACGACCGAGCGTTGACCTCGGCGTTCGTGGAAGGGCTGGTCGTGGGCACGAGAGGCCCCGGTCTTCGCAAGAGCGAAGCCTCGCGGCACGCGATCGCGTCCCTCTCGATCGTCGTTCCGCCGCGCGAGTCGGAGACCGCCGCGCTGGACGCCGCGATCCGTCGTGGCGTCGTGGTCGGCGAATCCGTGAATCTCGCCAGGGACCTGGTGAACACGCCCCCCGCGGAGAAGACTCCCACGCGACTGGCCCAGCGCGCCCGCGAAGTGGCCGAGGCCGCGGGCCTGGAGGTCGAGGTCTGGGACGAGGACCGCATTCGGGCCGAGCGATTCGGCGGGCTGCTCGGGGTCGCCGCGGGGTCGGAGGAACCCCCGGCGTTCGTGGTTCTGGAGCGTCGAGCCGGTGGAGACGCCCCCGCCACCGCCCTGGTCGGCAAGGGCATCACGTTTGATTCTGGCGGTCTCTCGTTGAAGCCGAGCGCCTCGATGGAGGACATGAAAAGCGACATGACCGGCGCGGCGGTGGTGCTCGCGGCGATGAGCGCGATCGCTCGCTTGAATCTTCCCGTCAACGTTCGGGGCTACCTCGCGATCTCGGAGAACATGACCGGCGGTCGCGCGATGAAGCTCGGCGACGTCTTGACGATGCGGAATGGGAAGACGGTTGAGGTCCTCAACACCGACGCCGAGGGTCGACTCGTGCTCGCCGACACCCTCAGCTTCGCGGTGGAGTCGCGACCCGCGCGGGTGCTGGATCTCGCCACGCTAACGGGTGCCTGCATGGTCGCGCTGGGGACCAAGATCGCGGGCCTGTTCAGCAACGATCACGGGTTCGCTGGCGAGGTGCTCTCCGCATGTCGCGGGACGGGAGAACGCGCGTGGCGGCTTCCCCTGGATTCGGACTTCAAGGACCTTTTGAAGAGTCACGTGGCCGACCTGAAGAACGTCGGCGGGAAGTGGGGAGGGGCGGTGACCGCCGCCAAGTTCCTCGAACAATTCGTCGGAGACGTCCCCTGGGTCCACCTCGACGTGGCGGGGCCAAGCTGGGCCGAGAGCGACTCGGCGACCCGGGACCCCGGGGGCACGGGTTGCTTCGTGAGAACCCTGGTGGCGTTGCTGGAAGGGGAAGGCGCGGCGGCATCGCCCTGAGACATGGCGTCCAGGTCGAGGAGCCGAATCGAGCCTAAGAAAGCTTGGAGGGCCCGGAGGGAACTTCTTTCAGCTTTCAGCACGCTTGCGAAAAACGCTTGCCGAACTGACACTCGATCCGACGGCTGTTGATGTCCAGTACCTCGAGGATCAGGAGCACCTGATCTCTCGGATGCTGATGGTCGATCGCCCAGTTCAGAACGTCCAGGTTTTCCTTGCCGCCCTTGAGCATGTCGAGAATCGGCTCGATCAGCGGCGAGGTGCGAAACTCGCGATTGAGCAATCCGAAGTCGTCGTGATCGAGCTCGATCCAGAAGGCCCGACCCTGAAGGTGCTCAAGCCATTTCGCGCGAAGGAACTAGTTCCAGTACTTGCGAATCCAGCAAGAGATGGCCAGCTCGCCCAGATCACGCCCGGCCTTCTCGCTCTCAATCCACTTGTGCCGGAGCGCCTCGAACTCACCATGAAGGTGAACGCTCAAACGCACAAGTGGCGCGTCTTCCTGGCTGGTGGAGAGGTCGAATCCCGTCATCGAGACCTCCGAGTGGGAAGCCCTCGGTCGACAGCCGATGTCGCAGGAAAAGAATCGTCGTCCCCGACGATGCACAGACTCAAACCACGTTCGATCCGAGCCGAACGGCGCTCAAGACTCCGGGGGGTGACGCAACGGGTAAAGATCGTATCGGAAGGCTACCGTTTTCAAGTGTACCCGCGCGTCACGCATTGGACAAGACCCGACTCTCCCGCGAGCACAAATCCTCGATCCCGAGTCCGGGACTCACCTCCCGAGCCATGCCGGCGTTTCGATTTTTCTTAATCGAATCCCAACCCAGGGCGACCTTTAACGTTTCTTTAACGTTCCAACTTCACGTTGTGACCGTGATCCCGGGAAGTCAGTCCAGCCCGTCGAACCAGGCGATCGAGCGCCCGATGAGGGCCGCCACGCCCAGGTGTCCCACCGCGAAGGGTCCGACGGGCTCGTCGCAAACGGCTCGCCAGCGGACCCGGCCTTCCAGGTCCGCGCAGATCAGGTGGACGTCCCGCCGGGAGATTCGTCGAGGTTCACCGCCGCGGCTGACACTGAAAAGGTCCTGAGCCGAGGTCGAGGCCTGTCCCTGTCCGCGCAGGTGTCCAGAGCCGTCGAACGCCTGGACGCGACCGTCGGGCGCGCTGATCAGGGCCAGGGGGCCGAGCTTCTGAAACTGCCAGCCTTCCCAGGCCACCGGGGATTCCCAGAGCACACGTCCCGGGAGGTCGTGGCCTCGCAGGACCTGGGAGCGTCGCGCCAGACTCATCCAGGCCAGGCCCGGGGGCGCGTCGTCGACGGCCTCGATGAGGCTCAGAGGTTCGGCGGGGTCGGTCTGATACGTCCCCGCGGGTTTTCCGGCGGGGTCGCGGACGTCGAGTCGCCCCTGGTCGTCGGACCACGCGCAGAAGCCGTCGGGACCGATCGCGACGTCCTCGATGGCGGATCGAAGTTCTTCCTTCCAGATCCAGCGGCCGGCGAGCGTGGCGCGGCCGACGCGGTCGCGCTCCTGGACGATCGCGAGCCCGAAACTGTCGGGGCGGATCGCCAGGTGGGTGACCTCGACGAGGCTCAGGTCGATGCGCCTGGCGGCGTTCCGGGCCCCCTGATACACGAGGATTTGTCGGTCGGTCGCCGCCGCGAGCCAGCCGGGCGAGGTCCTGAGAATTCGACCACCCCCCAGGATTTCCGGGGCGAATCCCAGGTTCCGTCCCGCTGTCGTGAAGAGTTGAAGGCGTTGTTTCGAGGCGAAGAGGGCCAGTCGAGGTGGTTCGTCAAGCACCGCGAGCACGGCGGATTCGGCCTGTTCGTCGGTGGTTACGACCGGGAGGGTCCAGTTCGGTTCCCGGATGATTCCGCCGCCCGAGCCGGAACCCGTGCCGATCGACGTCCGTCCGCTTCCCGAGTCGTGTCGTGGGCGGTCGCTGGCGTAGAGGTCGAGCCTGACGATCTCGCCGGTTTCGTTGCCGTGGATGAGGAACCGGCCCAGGGGGTCGACCTCCAGCGCGACCGCGGGTCGGGGCAGGGTGGTTTTCCAACGCACGTTCCCCGCGGGGTTGATCAGGGAGAGTTCGCCTTCCAGCGTCGAGACCGCGATGATTCTGCCGGCGAAGTCGGGAACGGCGTGCTGGGCCGTTCCGCCGAGATGGTAGGCTCCGTCGTTGTCGCCCTGAAGATCGTAGCGTTGAACGCCGTGGGTGAAGCAGGTCGCCAGGATCACGCTTCCGTCTCCGGACGCGGTGAGGCGTCCAATGCTGGAGACCTGCTTATCGACCCAGACGGCCTCGGCGTCGAGCTTTCCCCCGCTCCGGGTCTCCAGGTCGAACCCGGCGAGCATGCCGTAGGCCGCCGCGCCGATCAGGAACGGCCGATCGGCCACGAACAAAACGTGGGCCAGGGGTTGCGTCGACTCGAACCGACCGGCGGGGCGTCCGGCCCTGTTATAGAAATGGCAAGACCCCAACCGGGACGTGACCAGGACGAATCGGCCGTGGGGATCGATGGCCAGGGCGATGGGTTCGGGGGGCCCTTGCCGCTCGCTCACCGGGTTGAGGTCGCCGTCGAGCAGCCAGAGCGTCGCCCCCTGGCCCACCAGGGCGATCCGCGACCCGTCGTCGCTGATCACCGCCAAACTGATCTTCCCTGGCGATTGTCGAGTGACGCGGCATCCCCCTTGGAGGTCCAGCAGATAAAGGCGGTCGGTGACGTCCCAGGCCAGGACCGTTCCCGCCTCCCTGGCCAGGCCGAGACCCTTCAGAGGGGCCTCGGTCATTTCTTTCCAGGCGATCTGAGGATCCAGCCGCGTGGTGGTCCGAGGTGTCGATTCGCGTTCCATCGGCAGTCCCACCCTGGTTCACGTCCCTCGACCACCGCGCGGGATTCGCCTCAACGCGCCGCCTTGTAGTGGGTGTGGACATGCCGCAAGGTCAGTTCGAGGGCCGGGTCGGTCGCGGGGTCTCCCAGCGCCGGCGGGGTGCCGGCGGGGCGATCCTGGCTCGGCCTGGCGACGGTCCGCACGCTCAGGTCGGGCTCGACGCCTTGCTCGCTATAGGGGCGGTTTCTCGGCGAGTAGAACTTGGCGGTGGTCAGCTTCAATCCGGCGGGCGCGGAGCGGAGCGAGAAGATGCTTTGAACCGAGCCCTTGCCATAGCTTCGCTCGCCGACGACGATCGCCCTGCGATGGTCTTTCAAGGCCCCGGCGAGGATCTCGCTCGCGCTGGCGCTGTCGTGATCGATCAGGACGTAGAGAGGCATCCTCCAGACCGCGCGGGTGTTGGCGCGATAGACCTGGCTCTGGCCGGCCGCCCTGCCGCGGGTCGAGACGATCACGCCGTTGTCGATGAATCGCTCGGCGATCTCCACGGCGATGTTCAGCAGTCCGCCCGGATTGCCTCGGAGATCCAGGACCAGCTTGGTCATTCCCTGGCGACTGAGAGACTCGATGGCGCGTTCCAGTTCCTCGGCCGAGCTTTTCTGAAAGCCGTTGAGCTGGACGTAGCCGATCCCTTGCGCGGGGTCGAGCATCTTGACCTGGTCGACGCTCTCGACCTCGACGTGTCGGCGAGCCATCCGAAAGGTCTGCGTGACCTGATTCGCCCGGAGGACCGTGATCTCGACCTGGGTCCCCTCGGTGCCTTGCAAGCGTCCCGCGGCCTCGTCGAGGCTGAGCCCTTTCACCGGGGTTCCGCCGATGTGAGTGATCTGATCGCCTGGCTTCAAGCCGGCTTCCGAGGCGGGGCCGCCCCGGATCACTCCGACCAGCCGGAGGGCGTCGCCATCGAGCTTCAACTCGATGCCAAGTCCCACGAAATTGCCGTCGATCATCGCGTAGAGATCGTCGAGCTTGTCGGGGGTCAGGTAGCTGGTGTAGTCGTCGAGAGCGTCGCACGCCCCGTAGGTGAATTCCAGGATGACCGGGGCCTCGCTCAGCCCGACACCCTGTCGGGCGATCTCGCAGACGGAGAGCACCTGGGCCCTGGCGACCTCGCGATTGGGAACGTTGAGCGAGGCCCGGACCCGTCTCAGGTTGTCGCGAACCCAGGCGATCCGCTCGGGTGTGGCGGAGCCAGCGTTGACCCTGAGAAAGTTCGGGTCGCGAAGGGCGACTTCGAGGTTGTCGATTCCTCGACGGAGCAACGGCGCGAGGGGAACCTCATCGACGTAATGGGTCTCGATCCGTTCGAGCATCTCGTCATAGAGGGCGAGCGAGCGTTCCCTGGGCAGTTTCAGCAGGACGTCGCGAAAGCTTCGATCCTGATACCGTCGGACCAGCCGGTAATGCGTCTCGCAAAGCCGTCGACGATGCGTGAACTCGGTTCGGCCCGGCCAACGTTCCAGCGCCTTGTCGTAGACGTCGATCGCGGCGGTCCAGTTCCGCTGTCGCTCGAAGTCGAGGGCCCGTTTCAGCGTGGAGGTCAACTCATCCGAGTCGGAAGCTTCCCCGATCCCCGACGAGGGGGCGGAAACCGTCGCCTGGGTGCCCGCGTCGAAGGGGTCCGCCGTCGCGGAAGGCAAGGTCCAGGCGAGCAGGACCGATAGGAGCCAGGCCGTTCGGCTCGATTCGAACACGCGCATCACCGTCGATCCTCGCATTTGCGGAGCGCAACGCGGAAGATCTCACGGTCGACACGGGTGATCCCCGAATCTAAACGAACGTCCGGCCGTGTCGGCGTTCCGACGACGGTCGGCGCGATTCAGTCAGACGCGGGTTCCCGATTCGAGAGCGATCCACCTGCGCCGCTCCATGGTTGCCGTTCGAAGAGGTCGTATCAATCGAATGCGATCGCGACAGCCGATCGGCCAGGAACGTCCCCGGGAAGGGGTGGCCGCTCTTGTCGTTGCGGAAGGGGTGAGGCTCCGCCCGGCC
Source organism: Isosphaeraceae bacterium (assembly GCA_050249155.1). Taxonomy (GTDB): domain Bacteria; phylum Planctomycetota; class Planctomycetia; order Isosphaerales; family Isosphaeraceae; genus JBFWRA01. The sequence goes on from JBFWRA010000070.1 coordinate 7,908, forward strand.
CCCCGTCGAGCTATTATATCACACGGATACCGCGGTGAAACGCGTCCGATTGGCCTGATCGGGAACCCTGGGCTCCCGTGCCCCGGGACTGGGGGGCTCCCCGCGTCAAGGGGTGCGCAACATGGCTCCCTCGGGGATCGGACTCTCGATGTGATCGAGCGTGTCTCGGTTCGCCCTCCACAGGGCCTCCAGCTCGTCGGTCGATCCGTAGACCCGTTTCGCGAGGTCGGCGAGACTCTCCCCAGCCAGCACCTGCGTGAAGGCGGAACGAGGCTCGCGCCGGATCGCGTCCGCGGCGACCTGGGACGAGCGCGGCGGTTCAGGAGATGGTCGAGTCAACCGCTCCGCTTCGGGTGGAGAAGGCGAACTCGCGGTTGGGTTCGTTTCGTCGGGCCAGGGAGGAAGGGGCGCGGCGTCGATCGGCGAGAGCGCCGGTGGTTCAACGGGCGTCACCGCGGCGGGTTCTCCCTCACCCTCAGGCACGGGAGGCCGCGCCTCGACGATCTCCACCGGAGAGTCCGCCGTTTCCCCCTGGACCAAGGGGTCCGTGGGAACGGTGTCGGGTTGATAGAGGATCACGGCGAACGTCAGCACCGTGAGGACGCTGAGCGAGAAGCTCGCTCCCAGGTTGCGATTCATCGAGGCCCGCTCCCGCCGCTTCCAGGTGCTCAACCAAAACGGTGTGATCGACTTATCGGCTGGACCACGAGGGAAACTTCACTCTTTCTCCTCGCTACGTCGAATCGGCGCACTCTCAATCCCGCCTTGACTTTGAGGGCCGTCCAGGGCGGTCCCACTTTCTGAGCTTTTCAAGTTGATCGGCTTGCGGTACATCATCGCCGCCGACTCGCTTCGCACCTCGTCGACGTTCCGATTCGCGCTGGGCCGGCGGGGATGGAATCCCGCCCCCGGTTCTCGCGAAGTGATTCGCCCCGCCTTGCCGATAACCTTGACGTGACGCGGCCTCCCCGACGCGCTCGATCGGGCGGGAGTCGCGCTCTCGTGTCGAATGCCAGCGTGTCCCCACGCCGGGATATCGAGGTGAACCGCCGTGAAGATCACCGTCGCCGCGATTCAGATGCCCTGCCAGTCGCTCAATCTCTCAGCGAACGTCGAACGCGCGGATGGTTGGCTGAAGCGGGCGTACCAGGCCGGCGCGGAGATCGCCGTCCTTCCCGAAATGTTCAACACCGGTTACGGGCTCTGTCCGGATTATGGCCCGTATGGCGAGG
>JBFWRA010000071.1:0-9136 GCA_050249155.1 Isosphaeraceae bacterium
CCTGATCAACAAGGTCATCGAGGGACGCAGGGGGGTCGAACTCATCAAGGCGTTGATGGCGGCCTTCCGGGAGACCCCGCCGCTGACCATCGCGGGGCTGAAAGTCACCGAGGTTCACGACTACAAACGACACGAGATCCGACAGGTTTACGGCAACGGGCCGGCCCAGCTTTTGCCCGAGCCGTCCGGCGACCTCCTGATCTTCCACACCGAGGCCAAGGGAGTCCGCTACGCGGTTCGACCCTCGGGCACCGAGCCGAAGATCAAGTTCTACCTTTTCGCCAGGACGCCGGTCGGAAGCCCCGGGGAACTTCCCGAGGCCAAGCGGAAAACGAAGGAACGCCTTGACCGGATGACCACCGAGATCGAACACTTCATCAAGGCGGCGCTCACGGAATATGGGGACTAGCTCCCTCCGAGTGCCGCGCCACGATCTAGTCAGGCACGGATCGACCAGGAGCGGAGTCGGACTCCCCGAGACCCCATGACCGTCGACGACACTCCCGAGGCCGTCAAGCCCCCCGGGGAGAAGGTCAAAACCTTCCCCAACGGCCCAGGGGTCTACCTGATGAAGGACGCCCAGGGCCGGGTCGTCTACGTCGGCAAGGCGAAAAACCTCCGGGCGCGCGCGGGGTCGTACTTCCAGAAAGCCTCGGAGCACGACCGGCGGATCGTCCACTGGATCGGCGAAGTCGCCGACGTCGACTTCCTGGCCGCCGACAGCGAGGTGGACGCCCTGCTCATGGAAGCTCGGCTGATCAAGGACATTCAGCCCAAGCACAACCAGGACCTCAAGGACGACAAGACCTTCCCCTACCTTCAGATCACGACCGGCGACGACTTCCCCAGGGTCAACTTCACGAGGGAACCGCTGGACCACGGCGTGAAGCTCTACGGGCCGTTCCCCAGGGCCAAGAGCCTCCGAGGGGCCATCCAGGTCTTGCAGAAGGTCTTCAAGTTCCGAACCTGCTCGCTGGATATCGAGGAAGGGGACCAGCGCTGGCGATGGTTCCGCCCCTGCCTGCTGCACTCGATCGACCAGTGTACCGCCCCTTGCAACCTCCGGATCGACCGCGAGTCCTACCGCAAGGACATTCACCGGCTCAAACTCTTTCTCGACGGGAAGAAGGACGTCCTGCTCGCCGAGATGGAGGCCGAGATGCGCGAGGCCAGCAAGAGCCTCCTCTTTGAGAAGGCCGCCCGACTCCGCGACGAGATCAAGGCCCTGCGCAACCTCAACCTCCGCGGCGATCTGGCCAAGCACGCCCAGCCCGAGGTGTTTTACGTCGATCCGAGCAAAGGGCTGAAGGGGCTTCGAAAGATCCTCCACCTGGAATCGACCCCTCGAAGGATCGACGGCGTGGATATCGCCCACCTCGGCGGGACCGAGACCGTCGGCTCGCTCGTGACGTTCATCGACGGCCTCCCGTTCAAGCCCGGTTACCGGCGTTACAAGATCAGGTCGGTCAAAGGCGTCGATGACTTCGCCTCGATCCGAGAGGTCGTCAGCCGACGGATTCAAGGACTTCAGGAGCGTGACGAACCCTTCCCCGACGTCTTCCTGATCGACGGCGGCAAGGGCCAGCTCAGCGCCGCGCTGGACGCCTTCAAGGCGCTCGGCGTGACGCCGCCGACCCTCATCTCCCTGGCCAAGCGGGAGGAGGAGATCTACCTCCCTGGCGAGTCCAAGCCGATCGTCCTGAGCCGACGCTCCTTCGCCCTGCGGCTACTCCAGTGCGTCCGGGACGAGGCGCACCGGTTCGCCCAGCACTACCACCACATGCTGCGAACCAAGCGAACCCTCGGTGATCTCGAAGGATGAGTCACGTCCAGGGAGGTCGATCCTCGGACTCAAGGAAACGGTGGATTCCCCCCTTCTCGGCGAGGGAAACCCCCGTCGTCGTCGGCCCTGGTATTCGCTAAAATCCTGAAATGATCCTGATCTCCGCTTCTGGACTGGGCCGGCAATACACCGGCGACCCGATCTTTCAGGACCTCGCCTTCGAGGTGCGCTCCGGCGAGCGCATCGGCCTGGTCGGTCCCAACGGCGCGGGCAAAACCACGCTGATGAAGCTCCTGGCGGGCACCGACGCGCCCGACTACGGCACGCTTTACGTCCGGCCCTCGATCCGGGTCAGCCTGCTTCGCCAGCAGCCCGACTTCGACGGCGACCAGACCCTCATGGAGGTCGCCCGATCGGGCCTGGCCTCCCTGATCGACCTTCAAGAGGAACTCGAAGAGGCCGCCCAGGAGATGGCCGAGGCCGAGGACGACGGCGAAAAAGCCAGGGCCGCCCGCCGTTACGACGAGCTTCACCATCAGATCCAACATCAGGACGCCTATTCGATCGAGCACCGGGTCGAGGAGATCCTTCAGGGGCTCGCCTTCGCGCCCGAGGATTTCTCCCGCCCCGCGCGGACCTTCTCCGGCGGACAGCAGTCGCGACTGATGCTCGCCAAGCTGCTGCTGGAAAGTCCCGACCTGATGCTTCTGGACGAGCCCTCCAACCACCTCGACGTCGAGACCACCGCCTGGCTGGAGAACTACCTCGCCCGGCAATCGGTGGCGATGGTCGTCGTCAGCCACGACCGCTACTTTCTCGACAAGGTGATCAACAAGGTCTGGGAACTCCACGAAGGCAGGATCGAGTCCTACCCTGGCAACTATTCGCAGTACTGGAAGCTTCGGACCGAGAGGGCCAAGGTCCTCGAACGCCAGGCGGGCCGTCAGGCCGAGAAAATCGCCGACCTCGAAGCCTACGTCCGCAAGTACGGCGCGGGGCAACGGGCGAAGCAGGCCAAGGATCGCGAGAAGAAGCTCGAACGCATCGAACGCGTCGAGACGATGCGGGAGATCGTCGGCCCCGTGATGGGCTTCGGCGAGGTCGAGCGCGCCGGCGATATCGTCATCGAGGCCAGAGACCTGGCCAAGGCGTTCGACAAGCCCCTCTTCCAGGACTTCAACGTGCAGGTCCTTCGAGGGCAATGCGTCGGCGTGATGGGGCCCAACGGCGCGGGCAAGACGACCCTCATCCGGACCCTCATCGGCCAGGAGAAGGCCGACCACGGGGAAGTCCGCCTGGGGCACAAGGTCCACGTCGGCTACCACGACCAGGGGCTCAAGTCCCTCGCCCCCGAGACCAGCGTCCTCAGAGCGGTCTGGCCGGAAGACGACCCGGACTGGGTCCAGGGGGACGTTCGCGACCTATTGGCCAGGTTCGGACTGTCCGGCGAGATCGTCTTCCAGAACGTCGGCCAGCTCTCCGGCGGAGAACGGGCCAAGGCCGCCCTGGCGCGACTCTGCGCGACCTCCGCGAACGTCCTGGTCATGGACGAGCCGACCAATCACCTCGACATCTGGTCGTGCGAGGCCCTCGAACGATCCATCCTGGACTTCGAGGGAACCGTGCTGGTCGTCACGCACGACCGCTACTTCCTCAACCAGGTGGCCGACCGATTGATCGTCGTCAGCGGCGGCCGGGCCCGGGTGATCGAAGGGGACTACGAGACCTACCAGAGGCTGGTCCAGCGCCAGGCCGCCGACGAACAGGTCAAGGCCGCCGCGGCCACCCACCGCGAAGCGAAGGAGGATTCCGCGACCGCCAAAAGTGGGAAACGGAAACGGAAGTTCCCCTATCGCAAGACCGTGGAGATCGAAACCGAGATCGCCGAGGTGGAAAGGCGGGTCGCGGAGGTCGAGGACCAGCTCGGCCAGCCGGCCACCTGGCGAGACCCCGTCAAGGCCCGGGAGGCCCAGCTCCGCCACGACGATCTCAAAACGAAACTCGCGAGGTTGTACGAACACTGGGAGGAGGCCGCGGAGCTCAACTCGTGAACCAGACGCAAGGCTGGGGTCGTCGGAGCGTCCTCGCAACTGGTAGACTCGATCCGAAACGATGAACTCACCCCTTCCTCGGCGATCGGGAGGGTCGGTGGTCCTGTTCCGTCCTGATTCGACCGCCGCTCATCCGCCATACTAAACCCATGCCCGATCCCGAAAAGATCCTCGCGACGGTTCGCCGAGCGACCGGCCTCTTCCGAGCGACGCCTGGGCGTTCGGGGGGCGTGGTCACCCTGGCGCCGGAATCCGTCGACGAGGTTTTGGTCGTCGGCGACCTTCACGGCAACATCCCCGCGTTTCGGAGGGTCCTGGAGGTCGCGGCGCTGGCGGCCCACCCCAAGCGTCACCTCGTTTTGCAGGAGCTGGCTCACGGGCCCTGGATGTATCCCGGCGAAGGGGGGGATCGTTCCCATCAGTTGATCGACGTCGTCTGCGCCCTGAAGTGTCAGCACCCCGATCGCGTCCACTTGATCCTCGGAAACCACGAACTCTCCGAGTTGACCAACCGGCCCATCGCGAAGAACGGGATTCCCCTGAACGCCCTGTTTCGGCGCGGGGTCGAGACCGCTTACGGCCCCCGAGGCCCCGAGGTCCACGCCGCCTACCTCGAACTCTTCGCCGCGCTGCCCCTGGCCGTCCGAACTCCGAACCGCGTCTTCCTCTGCCACACCATTCCCGACGCGATCGACCTGGACCGGACCGACCTCGGCGTGCTGGCGCTGGACGTCTGGCCGGACGAGGCCATGAAACGGCACGGCACGGTCTACAACCTGACCTGGGGCCGCGACACGGCTCCCGAGACCGCCGACCGGTTCGCCGAGATGGTGGACGCCGACTGGTTCATCACCGGCCATCAGCCCTGTGACGACGGCTTCCAGCAAGCCAACCACCGCCAGATCATCATCGACGGCACCGACCCGTATCCCGCCTACTGCCTGTTCCCCGCCAACGAGCCGGTGACCATCGCGTCGCTGCTCGCGGGCGTCCGGACCTTCGACAGAACCGGCTGAGTCGGGACGACCAGGCCAGGTTCCGCCTTCCCTCCCCGACCTCGCTCCCTTTCCCTTCAATTCCAGCGCGCGACTTCGCGGTGAACGGCCCGGAGGACGTGGCGAAGATCGTCGGCGTCGGGGGCGTCGGGGCACGCCTTGAGATACCGCTGAAGGGGTGCGATCGCCTCGGCGGGCCGTTCCAGGCCCAGGGCCAGCATCGCGAGGTCGCGTTGCTCGATCGGTTGGTCGGGGGTGACCGCCGCCAGCCTTCGCTGGACGATCAGACCCGCCCCAAGGTCCCCTTCCCTCGCGTGAATCGCCTTGAGATTGCGAAGCATCCGAGCCACCACCAGCGCCGGGGGACAGGGCGCGACCTGCTCCTCACTCAACGTGATGGAGGTTCCGAACACCCTTGAGAGTCGGCGGGAGCATCCTTCGAGGTCCATCACTCCGCCGGCGTGGAAGGCGTCGACGAACCGGGTCTCGTCCCCCTCGCCATACCGGAGCATGAAGTGGCCAGGAAGGTTGACGCCGGCCATCGAGAGCCCCGCGGCCATGGCCACGCGCTGATAGAGGATCGCCAGCGTGATTGGAATCCCCCGCTTTCGGTCGATGACCTCGTTCACGTAGCTATTGCGGGGGTCGTCATAAGTCTCGACGTCCCCTTGAAAACCTTCCTCGACGAAAAACACCCAGTTGACCTGTTCGGCCAGGCGTCTGGGCTGACGGGACGAGGGAAGTCGCTCGCGCACCCGCCTCGCGAACGCGTCGAGCAGGGCGAGGTAAGGCTCGGGATCGAGGCCGGGCTCGACGTCCCTCGCGATCTCGAGATTGATCCGGACGAGGTCCACGTCGGTCGCTCCCTCGATCAATCGACGGAATTCAGGACTCTCCGCGAAGGGCTTTCGCAATCCAGGGCTCCCGCCGACGTTCGGCACCCAGATTCTACCACGGCCGGGTTCCTCGACGGCGTCTGGATCGTGATCCCCCAACGAAACGGCGGGACCGGTTCGAAGGGAACCGGCCCCGCCCTGGGAACCTCTCGAGAAACCGCCTCGGCGGTTACGCTCAGAAGGCGTCGGCGCTCACGACCTCGCCCCCCTTGCTGCTGGAGATCGCCCGGAAGGTCAGCGGGTTGACGGTGTTCTTGATGAACTTCACGCTTCCGTCGCAGAAGCCGACGTTCACTCCACCAGGATGGAAGGCCCGAGGCGCGATGATGACCTGGCCGTTGGGCCCACCGATGCAGGGGGGATTGGCCGGATTCCCGTTGGTGATCGCCGGTGCCGCGTTGCAATAGCTGGCGCTCTGCATCCAGTCGGGGATGGTGGAATTCGGCGTCCGGTATCCGGAGAAGTTCGCGGCGTAAGCCCAGTGGGAGAACCCTCGCAGGTCGAGCCGGGTACCAGTGATGCCGACGCGGGTCTCGGAGGTCATCATCGTGTTGCTAAGCCCGTCGGGGATTCCACTGAAGTCGACGATGCCGTTGACCGCGCCAATTCCGCCGGCTCCCGAGATATCCGGTCGGGGCGCGCCGACGTCACCGAAGGGCGCTCCCAGGAACTGGTGCGTCACGCCGGCGTCGACCAGGGGCTGTTGCTGCATGGTGACGTTGCCAAAGTTGACCACGTAGTTCTGCGAGCGAACCCGGGGGTTGCCGATCGTGGTGGTCAGGTTGTTGTTCGGGTCGCTCGGGCAGAGGTACGCGGTCACGACCGTCGAGGTCACCGTGAGGTTGAGGGCCCCCGCGTAACGGAGCGGCCCGTCCACGTATCCGGCGATTCCCGAGTTGTTGCCGTAGCTGTTCCACGAGTTGAACAGGGCCACCTGTTCAACGTAGGGAAGCACCGGGATCAGCCAGGAGCCCCAGCAACACCCGCGCATCCCCTGGGGCAGGCAGCTATTGGTCGACTGGTAATTGTGCATCGCCAGTCCAATTTGCTTCAAATTGTTGATGCACTGGGCGCGGCGGGCCGCCTCACGCGCCGCCTGGACGGCGGGAAGCAGCAGGGCGATCAGGACCGCGATGATCGCGATCACGACGAGCAATTCGATGAGCGTGAAACCCTGTCTTCGACGAATCTTGGTCATGGAGACTCACCTCGAAAAAAGAGATTGGAAAAGAATCACACGGACGCGGGGGAAGCCAGAAACGGACCGGAGCCGGCCCGACCAGAGAGGATCGGCTCGTCGGACACGCCGCTCACTTGGTCGCGAGGTCGAAGTCGAAGCTGTTGGTGCCGCCAGACTTCACCTCGGCCTTGAGTGTCGACTGAGCATTGTACTTCGCGGGGACCGGATCCTTGGTCGCCTTCGGCGGCATTCCCGGGGCTTCCCCCTCGGGAGGGCCCCCTCCACCGCCTCCATAGATGGAGATTCGGTAAGTGCCCGGAGTCGGCCCGTCGGCTTTCGAGATCGAGTAGAAGCCACCGACGATCGGAGCGCCGACGGAAACCGGGTGTGGCTGGTTCCCATCGGGATCGAACGAGATCGACCCCGAGTCGAGCGGTTTCCCGTCGAGCGACACCTTCCCGCTGATCGCCTCGCGGGGGAAGTCGTCCGTGGCGCCGCCCCCGCAACCGGTGAGAACGGCCCCGGCGAAAAGCGCCAACGCACACATACATCCACATCTAATAATTGCCAGCATCCTGTTCTCATTCCGGAGAGGAAAACGAGTTCAACGATGATCCGGTGACCACGTCCGGGACGGACGGGGCGTCGCTCGGGACGAGAAGTATCCCTGGCGTTCCAAAAGGAAGGAGTGAGGCCGGGCGGCGTGGATCGCCCCTAGCCATTGGTTATGGACGTCTCCGCTTGAAAATGCAAGTCCCTGGCGTTCCGAACGAGCGGACCGGGTACATGTCGTGTCGTTCATGCCGGTGAAACGTGTCCAGCGGTCAGCGTTCCTCCGCGAAGGTCGGCCCCCAGGGCGCTCACGTCCTCGGCGGCGGGACGGACGTGGATTCCCCCTTCGTCTCCGAGGACCTCCGCCGATTCCAGAGGACGCTCGTCGGCAAAGATCGTCGAAGAAAGCTCTTTATATTGGCGAGTCGCTTCATTTCACGAAAAGGCGGGAGATTTTGCTTGACCGAGGGATTGGGGTTCGGAGTAATGACACGAGGGTCAGGCCGGGTTCATTCAACCATGGCCTCACGTCGTTTCCCGAGGTTCTCTCTTATCCCGAAGGAGTTCACGAAGGGGTCAGAACCCATGGGTACGTTGTGCGCGCTTCGGTGGCGGTCCTCAATCTGGGCGGTCCTGATCGGGGCCGTGCTGATCTTCGTCCCATCCCTGGCGTCGGCCGATCCGATCAACGTCGGTAACATCTTGATCGACAAGTATGAAGGCGCGAAGACCGCCACCCAGGGCGGGATCAATCTGATCGCGCATTACACGTTGAACGCGGCGTTCGGCCAGTTCTCGGACTGCTTCACCGCAGCCGACGTCCGTTGGCTCCAACGGGTCACCAGTTCGGCGCCCACCGGTTTCACGCCAGACCCCAACCGTCCCTTCATCGACCCCAGGGTCGGACAGGCGGGGGGGCCCTTCGACAACCTCCCCTGGTACGATTTCACTTACAATACCCTGGCCAACCTGAACACCGACACGAACCGGCAGAACGGCGCGGGCCCCTGGTACACCGACAATCCGCGGGTCAACCTCAACCGAGGGCCTTACACGTTCTTCGCCGAGACGCTCGTGGTCGTCCAGAAGAATCAGATGATCAGCATTCTCGGAGGGTTTTCCTGGGGTTTCTCCATCGGTGCCGACCAGATGACCGTCACGAGTTTGCCGATCACACCGCTTCAGGACAACGCCGGGCTTCGGGCGTCATTCAACGCGGCCCTGGGGGTGGACTACCCCGGCTACACCATCAAGGATTTCGGGGACATCTGGCCAAACCTGCCAGGGACCCCCACCATCAATACGATTCCCGAGCCCCATGTCCTTCAACTGGCGGCGCTGGGGGGCGGCCTGCTCTTGCTGACTCGTCTGAGACGAGCGAAGGCGGCCTGACCCGGTCCAGGACCACTCACGCCAAGGGGTGGGATATGTCGCGATCCCTGGGAGGGTTGGGCCTGGCGGTTCTGGTTCTTCTCGGTGTCCACGCCGAGCGAGGAGGAGCGCCCTTGAATCGTTCCGGGGGCCTCGAGATTCTCAAGCCGGGGCTTCCCGACGGTTCCCAATGGATTCTCGGTCCCAAGGGTATCGGACGCCCGTTCCGGGTCCGGCTCACGCTTTCCAACGTGAGTGACGGTCCGATCGCCCTCTGGGATCTCGCCGACAGCGAGGGAAGCGAGTCG
>JBFWRA010000072.1:0-9134 GCA_050249155.1 Isosphaeraceae bacterium
AACGTCGATTCCAGGTCGAGAGGCGGGCCGATCTTGACCTGGTACGGCCCGGAGAGTTCCGTCTCCTCGAAGTGAAGCTGACTGACACCCCCCGCGGCCTCCAGCCGCGACGGCATCGATCGGCCCCCAGGAAGGTTCACGGCGACGGTCGCCGAGACCCCCGCGGCGGGCAGCGATTGTTCCAGGGGTTGCCCGACGCGGACGTTTCGCTCCGCGAGCTTGCCGCTGGCGGCTTCCAGCACGATCTGTTCCATGACGGGGGGGTAGCTCGTGTGCAGCGGCCAGGTCGTCCAGCCCGAGTCCGCGGACGTCGCCACGACGATCACCGTGCCACGGTGTCGGGGCGCCTCGACGACCGCGGGGTCGCCGTTGGTGAAGGCCAGGGCCACCCTGGCCAGAGAGTCCTTGGGAAGTTGGAGTTGATGGAATTGCCAGGTCTTGGTCGCCGTTAGGCCGGCCATGACCGGGTCGGACTCGCCGGCGAACGCGGCGACGATCGGGTGCCGGAAGCCCAGGGCGTCGAACCCGAAGGAGGACTCCTTTCTCGCCGAATCTCCCACGACCTGCCCGAAGCTCACTGGGAGCGGCCCCTTTCCCTCGGCGAATAGCAAGCGGTTGTAGTTCGCCGGCAAGACCTGGTCCCCGCCGAAAATGACGACGCCCCCTCCCTGCTTCAAATAATCGTCCAGCGCGGCGACCTCGGTCTCGGTGAATTGGGCCACGTTGCAAAGCACAACCGTGTCGTACGGGGTGAGGTCGCGACCGACGAGGCGACCCTCCGCGACGACGTCGGTCTTGATGAACGATCGCGCGCCCTCGGAGGTCGACTCGGGACTGAGGGCCTGCGCGAGGTAGTCGGTCTCCGCCTGGTACGGCTCGCTCTTGAAGTGGCCGTCCACGAGAAGGACCTGGACCCGCTCCCGAACCGGGACCGACAACCAACGGGCGTCGTCCAGCGGAAGCGGATCGGAGTCGATCGTGACTTCCACGAGATGATCGCCGGGCGTCTCGAACGTATGGGTGAAGACGACGGGGGTGTCCTCACCGGCGCGCAGGTCCACGGACTCGGACGGGCCGAATCGACCGTCCACGATGAGCCTGACGTTCACCCCCTCGGCCCGAGAGGGTCCGAAGTTGTGAAGCACCGCCCGGATGAGCACGGGGGCCCCGGCCGTGACGATTGGTCGGTTCACGCTCAATCCGGTCACCGCGCGATTCTCGACGCCGGCCTTGCCAAGGTCGATGACGACCGAGCGCGTCTTCCTCGCCTCGACTCTGGCCAGCACGCGTTTCAGGCCCTCGTCTCCCGAGCCCTGGGGACGCCGCCAGCTCGCCGCTTGAAGGTCGGTCAAGACGATCACGTCCTTCTGCGGGATGTCCGACGATTCCAGGACTCGGTCGATGGCTTCGAACCCGGCCGTCAAGTCGGTCCCGCCGTGGGTCATCACCAGTTCCCTCAGTTCGCGAAGCACCTCGTCATGGTTGGGAGAGGGCGCGCCAATGACGACGCGAGGCGGGTCGGCGAGCACGACCAGGCTGACCGCGTCGCCGCGTCTGGCTTCTTCGACGAGTCGAGCGGTCAGGGTCTTGGCCTGGGCGAACCGGGTCGCCTCGCCTTCGGTGAAACCCATGCTCAGCGAGCCGTCGAGAACCAGGACGTGGTGCGTCCGCTGTCCGGCGAGGACGGGAACCGCCCCGAGGCTCTCAAGGAACGGCTTGGCCATCGCGGTGACGACCAGGATCACGACCAGGGTCCGGATCGCCAGCAAAAGCCACTGCTCGACCTTGACGCGTCGCGAGTTCTTGCGCACGGCGGCCAGCAGGAACCGCATCGCGGCCCAGGGAACCTCGCGATACCGGCGACGGTTCAAGAGGTGGATGATGATCGGCAGCGAGGCCGCGGCCAGGCCGTAAATCAACGGGGCGTTGGCGAGCCCGAGTGCGAGAACGGTCGGCGGTTCCAACGTCGTCTCCCTTACGCTCGCTCGGTCCGGTTCGCCATACCTTAGCGACCCCTGTTCGCCCGGACGGCCAGATACCCGGTGAGCGCCACGTCCATGGGCTCGTCGGTGCGAATGGGCACGTAGTCGATGTTGATCATCCGGCACCCTCGGCGAAGCTCGTCGAGAAACGCGCCGATCTCGGCGCGATACGCCTTGCGAAGGGCGTGCGGTTCGGTAAGCACCTCGGGCATGCCTTCCAGTCCCTTGAACAGGGTCGTCTCACGGAACGGAAACTCCAGTTCCGCCGGGTCCAGGACGTGGAAAACGATGACCTCGTGGCGCCGGTGTCGAAAATGCTTCAAGCCCGAGAGAATGCGGGGCACGTCGTCGAAAAGGTCGGAGAGGATCACGACGACCCCTCGCTTGCGGTAGCGCTCGGCGAGGTCGTGAAAGACCAGGCTCATGTCGGTCTTCGAGCGCGCCGGGGTGACGTCCAGCAAGTGGATCAGTTCTTTCAGGTGGCTCGGCTGGCCGGCGGGTTTGACGAACCGGCGGACGGCGTCGTCGAACGTGGCCAGGCCGACCGAGTCCTGTTGCTGAAGCACCATGTACGAGAGCGACGCCGCGACGATCTGCGAGTACTTGAGCTTCGAGAGGTTCTTGCCGGAGGCGTAACCCATCGATTCGCTCGTATCCAGCAGCAGGTAAAGGAGAAGGTTGGTCTCCTCCTCGTATTGCTTGAGGTAATACTTGTCCGTCTTGGACCAGACCTTCCAGTCCACGTGGCGCACGTCGTCGCCCGGCACGTACTCGCGGTGCTCGGCGAACTCGACCGAGAAGCCGTGGTACGGGCTTTTATGCATGCCGGCGACGTAGCCCTCGACCACCATCCTGGCCTGGAGGTCGAGACCTTCGAGGCTAGCTAACGTTTGCGGATCTAAATAGTTTTGGTAGTTTTCCACTGTGATCGGCCCCCCCCTCGTCGATGGGGACCGCCTTGATGAGTCGTTTGACCACGTCGTCGGGCTTGAGCCCTTCCGCCTCGGCGTTGAAGTTGGTCACGATCCGGTGTCGGAGCACGGGTCCGGCGACGGCCCGAACGTCCTCGGTGGAAACGTGAAAGCGCCCGTGCAGCACCGCGCGCGCCTTGGCCGCCAGCACGAGATACTGGCTGGCCCTGGGCCCCGCGCCCCAGCTCACGTAGTCGCGGATGAAGTCGGGCACCTCCCCCTTCTCGCGACGTGTCATCCGCGCCATCCGAACGGCGTAACGGCTAACGTGGTCGGCCACGGGAACCTTGCGGACGACGTCCTGGAGTTCGAGAATGTCGGCCCCCGAGAGGACCTTCGACACGGTCGGCTTGTGCGAGGACGTGGTCATCTTGACGATGTCGAGCTCCTCGTGCTCCTCGGGGTAATCCACCATGATGTTGAGCATGAAGCGGTCGAGCTGGGCTTCCGGAAGCGGATACGTCCCTTCTTGCTCGATCGGGTTTTGCGTGGCCAGCACGAAGAAGGGATCGGGCAGCCGATGGCGCTCGCCGCCGACGGTTACCTGGCGCTCCTGCATCGCCTCCAGCAGGGCCGCCTGGGTCTTGGGAGGGGTCCGATTGATCTCGTCCGCCAGAACGATGTTCGCGAAGACCGGGCCCCGGAGGAATTTGAACTGACGGACCCCGGTCGCCTTGTCCTCCTGGATCACCTCGGTGCCGGTGATGTCCGAGGGCATCAGGTCGGGGGTGAACTGGATTCGGTTGTAGGAGAGGTTCAGGGCGTCGGCGAGGGTGTGGATCATCAAGGTCTTGGCCAACCCTGGCACGCCGATCAGCAGGCAATGCCCCTTGGCGAAGATCGCGATCAGCAGTTCCTCAAGCACCGCTTGCTGGCCGACGATCACCTTGCCCATCTCGTTCTTGAGCTGGTGGAAGGCGTCGCGTAGCCGCTCGACGGCGGCGACGTCTCCGGACGGGAGGGGCTGGTCCGTCGCGTCGGGCGCGGGATGGGTCTGGTCAGCCACGCGAGAACTCCTCGGTCGGTCGGACGGGTCGAGACGAAAAAAGGTCGGCTGAGGGATCTGGCGGATCGACCGCCCTGGGATCAGACTAACGACCGAGGGCCCGGTCGTCCACGGCAGCCCGGGGGCCGAGCGCCCAGAGGCCCGATTGCGTGACGACGATCGCCCCTTTCGGCGAAAATCGAACGGCCGATTCGGCGACCGTCGCGGGGAGCCGAAGCCGCTGGACGAGCCCGCCGTCGGACGTCCGGCGAACGACCAGGGGAAGACCCTCAAGCTCCTCACCGGGGGGTCGCGGGCCGCCAGGGTAGGCCAGGAGGTTGCGCCCCGCCAGATCGATCGACCAGCCCGAGGAGGGACCGGACAGGTAGGAGGACCACGCGAGGACTCCGTCGGCCAACGAGGCCGCGCTGAGGGTCTGGCCGCTGATCCAGTAGACGCGCGTTCCATCGACGCCGAACGCCTCGGGACGCTCGCTCAGGTCCTTGGTGCCCAGCGGGCGCGACCAGCGCCGGAGCCCGGTCGCCTGGTCCAGCCGGATCAACTCGGTTCCGTCGTGGACCAGAAGAAGACGCTCGGCGTCGCCGAGAAGTCGAGGGGGGCCGAATCGGGGCATCTCCGGGCTTTCACGAAACTCCCAGGCCTTGACGCCCCGGGCCAGGTCGAACACCGCGACGGTTCGGCGGTCCTCGACCAGGGCGACCCGATCGTCATCAAGGAGAAGCGGGTCGCGCTCCCAGCCTTCTTGCGAGACCGGCAGGGGATACTCCGCTCTCCGCCGGCCGGTCGCGGTTTCCAGGACGATGAGCGCGTTGGGTCGGAGCGACTGGAGGATGACGCGGTCGACGTCGACCCAGAGATGAGGGTTGAGTTCCCCTGTCGGGGGACGAAACGACCAGTCGACCATCCCCGTCTCACCGTCCAGGGCCAGAAGCTCCTCTTTCCCTCGGAGCAGGACCACCCGGCCCTCAACGATCCGAAAACCGTGCAGGGGGCCTGGGGCCTCGCGCGCGTTTCCTGGTTCGGAGGGCCTCACGAACGGGTTGGCCGCGGCCTTGGCGGAGCCCGAGGGACCCGTCTCGTATCGCCAGAGCGACTTCCCGTCCCGAAGCCCGAGGGCCTCCACACGGGCGGACGTCGCGGCCACGATCCGATCCTCGAGATAACCCACCCAGATCGGGGTCGCGCCGAGATCGGCCCGCCAGTTCGCTCGCTCCGAGTCCAGACCCGCGGGCAGAAGAGCGTTTCCCCTCGCGAGGTAGACGCGGGTCGCGTCACCCGACGGGGGCACTCCCTCCGCCTTCAACGGGCGGACCGAGTCCTCCAGGGTCTTCTTTCCCAGGCGAGCGAGGGGGATGGGCAGCCCTCCTCCCCCCGCCTCGGCGATCATCCGGTCGAATGGGGACGCTCCGAGCCGATGAAGGACCAGCGTGCCCAGGCGGACCTCGTCACCCCGGTCGGGATCGCCGAGGGTAACGTCGGGGTAGCCCGCCAGGGCGCGCAGATACGCCTCGTGGGAAGGTACCCAGAGTTCCTGGGCCTCGTAACCCTGAGCCATTCCCAGCAACGCGATCCCCTTTTGAGTTCGGGTCGTCGCGAAGGCGAGCAAACGCTTGAACGCCCGCACGGCCTCCTGGGGTCGGTGCTCCGTCTCGTGGAGTCTGGCCAGAGCGAGGAGGGAGTCGGACACGACCTCCGATGAGGGATAAAGCCGTGCCACCGCCTCGATCTTCACCGCGTTCGCCTCGGTCTTGCCCGCCGAGAGCAGGGAGCGCGCCTCCTGATCAAACTCTGCGTAGACCGACTTGCCATGCGCCTTGACGATCTCCGCGAGGCGATCGCCAATCAGCAGGTCGGAGCGGAGCGAGCGGCGGCTCTCATCGGTTTCGACCGTCAAGCCGCGAAGGCGATCGTCCTGAAGGAGGGCCTGGAGCGTCGCGACGGCCCGGCTGGCCGAACCGCGCCGGAGCTGGGCGTTGGATTCGGCCAGCCTCGCCTTGAGTCGATCACGGTCGATCCGTGCGGTCTCCGCCGCGGACCGGTAATGGTCCTCGGCCTTGGCGAAGTCGGCGGCGTCCCTGGCGCGGTCGCCGAGCTTGACCAGAAGGCGGTATTTCTGATCCCGAGCCGCGTCGAGAAGCGGCCTGCCGTCGAGGGATTGGGAAGGCCGGGCTCGTTCGACGGCTTGCTCGCTCGCCTCCAGAGCCAGGTCGTCCTGACCCGCGGCCTCCGCCGCTCTGGCCATCCGATAATACAGCGTGGCGTCGTCGGGAGTTCGCGCGATCTCCTCACGGTAACGTTGAATCAATCGGCGGTTCTGGCAGAAGACCACGAGTTGCTCGGCCTGGGCGACCACCAGGTATCCGTCACCGGCGGCGAGGTTTCCCCCGGTCGTCTGAAAGGTTTCCTGAAGCCGGATCGGCGGATCGAACCGAAGCCCGTTGGACTGATCCAGAACGTGGATCTCGGTGCGAGTGGGCCAGTAGATCTTGTCGCCCGCCAGCAACCCGCGGCCGTACGCCTCGAACCCGCGGCCGGCGTCTGGCCAGGTGTGGACCAGCTTGCCGTCCTTGACGTCGAAGAGCAGGACCCGGTCGCCGGTGGCGACCAGCCGACCCCGGGCGACCCCGAGCAGATGCGCGAGTTTCAGGTCGTCGGGGAGCGTCCCGGTTTTCCAGGCGAGGCGCCCGTTGATCGCGTCGAAGGCGTAGATCGACGACGCGTCGTTGGGCGCGACGATGACGAGGCCGTCGTGAACGATCGCGGGGTTCAGGTCGCGATCCCGTTCCGAGCCGTTGGCCTCGACCCTCGGATAGGTCGCGACCCAGCGAACCGAGCCCGACTCGGCGTCGAGCGCCGCGACCGCCCCGAGATTCGTCTGGAAATAAAGGGTGGGACCGTCCAGTGAGAGCAATCTGTGACCGTAGTCACCGACGGGCACACCCCCCATGCCCATCCCCATGCCCATGCCCATCCCGGCCATGTTGGCGTCGTCGGTCGAGGCCGCGCCCAGGTAGCGGACCCATCGCGTCGCCCCGGTCTCGGCGTCGAGGCAGGCCACGAAGGTCGTGGTTTGCTCGCGACGGTCCGTCAGCGCGACGTAAACGTTACGCGCGTCGGCGACGGGGGTCCCCTCGAATCCGACGCTTCGTGACCCACGTCCCACGGCCCGCGCCAGGTTCATCGTGTCGGACGCGAGTTTCTTCCAGAGCAGCTTGCCGTCGGTCGCGCGATCCACGGCGACGAGATAACTCCCGCTCGACCCTCCGGTCCGGGTCATGTAGGGAACGGCGTTGGTTCCCATTCGCGCGTAGATACGATCGCCGTGGGCGGTCAGCGTGTAGCGGGGCAAGGCGAAGGTGAAGCGGGCGGCCTGGGGATCGCTCCCGACGTTCTCGTCGTGTCGCCAGGCGATCTTGACCCCGCCCGTCGTCGCACCCTCGACGGAGGTGGGTCGATCGTTCAAGTTGAAGGCGGTGATCCTGCTCTCGTCGCAGACGATCACCTGGTCACCAATGATGATTGGGTGATAGCCCAATCGCTGATCGGGGGAGGTGGGCCCGTTGCCCAGGACGATCCCCCGGGGGCGTGGCGAGGAGCGGGTCGGCGTGATCGGATCGAGATCCACGCGCCATTGGATCGATCCCACGTCGATCGCCGAGGGCATGACTCTGGTCCTCGTCGGCGACCCCGCGAACGTGGGCCATCGGCCGTCGGGTTCGGAGGCGGGGATCAATCCGTCGGCGCGGAGGCAATCGGCCACGATCTCCGCGTAGGGGCCCTCGCGCCCGGCGAGTTCGCCCGACGCGTTGGGGTACGCCCTGGCGAGCGCGTCGATCGCGTCTTTCCCAGGGACCTCATGTCCCGCGGCGGCCCGAGCGAGAATTTTCTTCGCGGCGACCCGCGCGAGGTCGACGTCCGGATCCGGATGGATCAGCCCCGACCCCGCGCCCGAGCCGTCGGCGACCAGGCGACGATAGCTCGATAGGGCCTCGTCGAACCGACCGTCTTGAAACGCGAGATCGCCCAGGAGTTCCGCGACGTCGTCTCCCCAGGAGCTACAAAAATGCTCGTCGACGACGCGACGGAGCAGGGAAAGGTCCCTGGTCCTGGCCCCCTGGCGGAACCAGCGTTCCGCCTCCGCGTCGACCCGCCGTCGATAGATCGCGCGGGCCTGGGGGGGAAGACTCGCGAGGCGGCGCTGGCAGTAGTGCCTCAAGTCGACGTAGAGCTGCGAGTCCCCCGAGGGGTCGGCCGCGGGGTCGTCTTTCGGAAGCTTGGCGACCTTGTCCGCGAACTCCCGGATCACGCGCTGATAGATATCGACCGACTCTTCCCACTGTCGCCCCGCCGCCAGATTGGCGGCGTTGCGCAAAAGCGCGTCGGCCGTGTCGCTAAAGTCGGCATAAAACGTCGGTCCCGCTCGATTCGTTCCCTGGGCCGCCGCGTGCCCTCCCAGGCAAAGGAAGGCGAACGCGCAGGCCAGGAGCGAAAGTCGGGGCCGCCAACGGCTCCCTCCTTTCGGGAAAGGGAACGATCGAATCGGTTCGACTCGGTTCATGACCAGACCCTCCTTGCGCGATCGCCTCGCGACGAGTCGGTCGGCAGGGATCGAAGAGTTCAGCGCGAGACGCCGGGGAACCCGGGGACGGGTGCGGGAAAAACGTGGGCTCCCCTCTCCTCACCATCGAAAATGGAAGCGTGACGGTCCTTGAGAATCGTCAAGACCCACAGCCGCGCCGTGAGCATCGCTGTGGGATGGGTGCGACGTCCTCCCACATTCATTCAATACGCAATCGCGGACGAACATCAACAGCAAATGGGATACCGTGGAGGGAATCGTGGGGCGGCGAGGTATCCAGCCTGGCTTCACGAGAGCTCGGAATCCCGCCTGCCACGAGAATTAGCGGTCGCGCCGAGAGATCGGGCACCCGAGTCATCGAGAGCGATTCTGGAGGGCGACCCCCACGTAGAACAGCGCCATGCCTCCGGCCGCGATCAACATGGATTGACCGAGTCCCACACGATCCTTCAGTTGGGAGGCGATGGCGTACGGCAAGATGAACAGACCGATCATCTGAAGCGCTCGTCCGAGCCGATAGGTGCCCGACATGGAGGTTCCGAAAGAGGGCCGCGAAAAACTCGTCGTGAAGTCCCACGGAGAAGCGCCCCGCCGAG
>JBFWRA010000073.1:0-9121 GCA_050249155.1 Isosphaeraceae bacterium
GGGTCTCCAGCGCGGCACGGTCGCGACTTCCCAGCGGCGTCCCCGGGTCGGGAGATTGAAGGAGTCGTTCGATCGCGGGAGGCCCAAGCACGGTCGGCAGCCGGTCCCAGACCGTCGGGGAATCGAGCAGCCGGACTGTGTTCTCCGTGATCTTTCCCTCAAAGATCAGGTAACGGAAGAACGTGGAAAGACTCGCCAGGTGCCGTCCCACGCTTCGCGGAGAGAGCCCCCGGAGGGACAACTCCTCGACATAGCCTGTCAAAGTCTGGACGTCGATCGAGCCAATCGGTCCAGGCGCGTGCGTCTTCCGCCACCTCATGAACTTCATGAGGTCGGAGCGATACGCCGCCAACGTGTTGGGCGAGAGCCCACATTCCGACATCAAATAGTGAAGGAATGGTCCGACCAGATCGCGAGGTCGCGCCCCCTGGGGACTGACGGGTTCGCGGTCGGTCATGGTGGCTTTTCCCTGGTCGATCGAGCCCAAGGCCCCCGGCGACCCCGAGCGCCATTCTTTGAGGGATCGGCTCAAGGGCCGACCCGCCTCCACTCCATTGGACGTTGAGTCCGCGATCGACTCGCCATGTCATGACCAGTTGAACGAACGTGAGGATTCACTCCGGGTCGAGGAGAATCCCTCTCGGTCAAACCCCGGTGACCAGCAAATCCGTCAAATTGTGATGTTCGGCGGCCGATCGGAGTTTCTCCAGCGCTCGATCCTGAATCTGGCGGACCCGTTCCTTGGACACCTCCAGCACCTTTCCGACCTGGCTCAACGACAGCCGAGGCTTACCGGCCAGGCCAAACCGAAGCGCGAGTACTTCTTGCTCCCGAGGCTTGAGGACTTCCAGCAATCGGTTGATCGCCTCGTCGGTGTCGATCTCGTCGGTGCGATCCCCTTCAGGATCGCTCATGATCTGAAGGAGGTTGAAGTTCGAGTCGGCCTCATGGGAGGTGTCCAGAGAGATCGTCGGTCGCGTGGCGGTGTGAATCCGATGGATCAACTCGGTGGAACCGGCCCCCTCGGCCGCCTCGACTGTCGGGGCGTCCGAGGCGACGCGGTCGAGTCCGTCCTGGTTTTGGGCGAGCTGTCGCAGGTGCCTGGGGCTCAATCGAACGGGGTAAGCGCCCGAGGCCACCGCCCGTTGCATCGCCTGACGAATCCACCAGGTCGCGTAGGTGGCGAGCTTGGTCTCGTGGGTCATGTCAAAGCGATCGATCGCTTCCAGGAGACCACAAAACCCCTCTTGCAAAAGGTCGGAGTAGGAGATCCCTCGTTCCCGGAACCGCTTCGCGACGTGGGCGACCAGCCGCATGTTGGCCAGGGCGAGCTTGCCGCGGAGTTCCGCGTACTTCCGGAAGACCGCGCCAAGCTTGGCCTCCATCGGTCCGTCCGCGGTGTGGCAGGTCGCGACGAACTGGGCGAGCGACCGCGGATCGTCGCCGTCCTTCGGCGCGTCGTTTCCCTTGACCTTCGCCAGCGCGTCCGCCAGTTTTTTCTTGCAGTCGTTCAAGGCGCTGAGAATCTCGCGCTCTTCCTTGGCGCTGAGGACCTTCGTCTCATCGCCGTCGAGATGGGTCAGGCCGTCCATGTCCGTCGATTGCCGAAAGGTCCGCATGGCTTCAATCCTCTTTAGGAGCGGTCGCTGGCGAACCGTTCCGGTTGGGTGATGAACCGTTCTGGACTCTGGCGAGACTCTCTCGCTCCGCGCCTCGCGGAAACATCCGTCGGGCGAACTCGGAAAGATGAGTCAAACGCTCGCCAAAGCCGGCGTAAACCAGACTCGCGCGAAGGTCGGGCCCAAGGGCTCGACCTCCAAGGATCACCGCCGCTCCGACGGAGGCGGCGGACCGATGAAACGCCTGATACTCCCTCGCGAAACGCTCCTCGTTATCGAGGTGGCTCACCGAGAGAAAAATCAGTCTGGGTTGATATTCGATCGCCGCGTGCCCAAGGGAACGCAGCGGCAAATTGGGGCCGAGGTTCCGAACGTCCCAGCCTCCCTCGCGGAGCACCAGTTCGCCCAACCTCAGCGCCAGATCGTAAGGATCGCCCTCGGGAGCCGCTCCCAGGGCCAGAGGGCTGGGTTCATCCCGGGGTCGAGTCATCCTCTGGATCAATGCGACCACGGTGGATGAGATCAACTGGATCGCC
The DNA here is from genome assembly GCA_050249155.1 of Isosphaeraceae bacterium. Taxonomy (GTDB): domain Bacteria; phylum Planctomycetota; class Planctomycetia; order Isosphaerales; family Isosphaeraceae; genus JBFWRA01. Next base: position 2,156 of record JBFWRA010000073.1, read on the forward strand.
TCGTGCTCCTGGTAGACGTCCATCGTCCCCGAAGCCCAGGCGTGACCGATCCGCTCCATCGCTGGCCGGATCACCAGGTCGGCCAGCGCCGCACTTCCATGCCTGGCGTACGCGGAACGTAGAACCGAACGCGCGTGGGTGAGTTCACCCTGGTGGAACGCTCGGACCAGGGCCGCCACGGAGTCTCCCTCGGTTTCCCTCGCGACGTCCGAGCCCCTCGCACCGGCCAGGGCATTCAAACGCTCCACCGAAAGCCCCTGGCGGCTCGCGCAGCTCAGCGCCTCGGAAAGCGGTATCAGCCGATGCTTCCCCGCCGTTCGACCGCCACGCAACACCCCGGCGTCGACCCAGCGCTTGATCGTGCTCACACTCACCCCGTAGGCCTCGGCGACCTGCCGTGTTCTCAGGAGTGGGTCGTGAGCTGTCATGGACGATCGATCTCCAGGGTTTGAACGTTCTGAACGATTTCATCCTAGACCTCGACCCACGCGGTTTCCAGGGGATTGTCTAGATTTTTTTAGAAATATTATAAATCTAAACACCCCATCTTCGACAGATGCCCCAGTTTTACCAGCGATGATGAACATCTGAATACAACTCCGGGAACGGATTGAACGGTTCGCCCCATGGGATTCCGCGGCGCTAATCGTTCAAAACGCGCGGCGTGTCGGTCGATTGGATCGTCGCGAGGTCGTCGAGCTGGGCACGGGCTTGGACTTGTCGCGTGGTGCTGATAGGGTGTCCGAGAGTGGTGGACGACTTCCGCGAGGCGGCACGAGAAGGGGTTCGAGGAATGGCGAGGGGTTATGACCGTGACAGGCTGATCGGGCTCCTTCAACGCGATGCGCTTCGGACGGGGAATTTCACCCTGGCGAGTGGCCGATCGTCGCACTTCTACGTGGATGGGCGAAAGGTCACGTTGTCCTCGGAAGGGGCCGCGTTGATCGGCGCTGGGGTGCTGGACCTGATCGCGGACCTTCCCGAGGAGACGCCCATCGGGGGTTTGACCCTGGGGGCCGACCCGATCGTGGGAGGGACTCTCGCGGTCGCCGGTGAGCGTGGGCAATCGGGGAGGCGTGGATTCCTCGTGCGAAAGGAAGCCAAGGGGCACGGCACTGGCAAACAGGTCGAGGGTCCGATCGTTCCTGGGGAAACCGTCGTGATCGTCGACGACGTGGCCACGACGGGCGGATCGTCGCTTCAGGCGGTCGACGCGGTCGAGGCGCTGGGCTGTCGGGTCGCGCGGGTCGTCGTCGTTCTGGACCGGCTGGAGGGGGCCTCCGACGCCTTCGCCGCCCGCGGCCTGGAGTTCCGTTCGTTGCTCACGATCCGGGACCTGGGCGTCGAGCCTCTCGCCCCCACCTGATTCGTGCCCGGGAAAGGAGGCCGGTCGATGGAGTCGAGCCTGCATCGGGCCCTGAAACGACGTTATGGCGAGGGAGGACGGACGGAAGTTTGGATCAACGGCTTTCGCGTCGACGCGGTCTCGGCGGAGGGCGCGGTGATCGAAGTTCAGTCGGGCCCGCTGGCTCCGCTCCGCGCGAAGCTGGGTCGCCTCCTCACGGGACGCTCCGTGAGCGTCGTCAAGCCGGTGGTTTGTCGCCGTCGCGTGGTCCGTCGAACGACTCCCGACGGAGCGGACGTCTCCGCGCGAATGAGCCCGAAGCGGGGTGTCCTGGCCGACGTGTTCGACGACCTGGTGGGTCTCGCCCGCGTGTTTCCGCACCCGAACCTCACGATCGAGGTGCTGGGCGTGGCGATCGACGAGGTGCGCGTGCCGCGACGCCGATGGCCAGGGTACTCGGTGGCGGATCGGCTCCTTCACGAGGTGCTCGAACAGGTGACGCTTCGCGAACCGGCCGACCTTTGGCGGCTCCTGCCTTTCCGACCGCGGGAGCCCTTCACCACCCGGGATGTCGCTCAACGACTGGGTCGCTCGACGTCCTTGGCCCAGCGCGTGGCGTACTGTCTGCTCCATTCGGGAGCGATCGAGGAGGTCGGAAAGCAAGGCAATCGTCGCGTCTTCGTCCTCGCCGGCACGCGAGGACCGGCCCTACCGACGAAAGGATGATCGCTTGGACGTACTCGATATGTTTCGGCTGGATGGCAAGCGCGTCTGCGTCACCGGGGGCAGCCGCGGCCTGGGATTCGCGATGGCGAAGGGAATGGCCGAGGCCGGGGCCGACCTCGTCCTGGTCGCTCGCGACCTTCAGTCACTCGAAGCGGCCAGGGAATCGCTTCGGCCCCTGGGACGTTCGGTCGAGATCCTGGCCGCCGACGTCGGCGAACCCGGCCCAAGCGAACGCGCCGCGGAGAAGGTGGTCTCGGACTTCGGTCCGATCGACGTCCTTGTCAACAACGTGGGGGGGCGTCGGATCGACGTGCCCACGGAATCGTTCCCCACGGTTGATTGGCAACGGATCGTCGACCTGAATCTGACCAGCGCGTTCATCTGGTCCAAGGTCGTCGGAGGGGCGATGCTTCCCAGGGGCTGGGGACGGGTGATCAACGTGGCGTCGATCTCCGGAATGATCGCCAACCGAGGGATCACGGGCCGAAGCTACGAGACCGCCAAGGCCGCGGTGCTGTCGTTCACGAGGGCCCTGGCCGCCGACTGGGCACCTCGCGGAGTGACTGTCAACGCCATCGCCCCGGGCGGGTTCCTCACCGAACCGAACGAACGTTGGTTCGCCGCGCGGCCGGAGCTTCGCGTGACCTTTGAGGAGAACATCCCGATGGGCAGGCTGGGCAGGCCCGAGGAACTGGCACCCCTGGCGGTCTACCTCGCCAGCGAGGCGTCCTCGTACATGACCGGGGCGACGCTGGTCATCGATGGCGGCTACCTCGTCTGGTGACTCGGGGCGTTCCCCCTTGCAACTCCGCGGGTCTTACCGCACAATTATCGTGTCATCCTCGGGGAACGGTTCGCCGCGTCGAACCCTTCCCGCGATCCCGCCGGGGGTCAGGGTGAGCCGGGGGGGACCCGGGCAATGGGGGCCTGCGAACCTGGTCAGGGCGGGAACGCAGCAGCCATAAGCATCGCCCCCATGTGTTCGGGAGAACCTCCCCGGCTCTCCCAGGCCCCTGGCCGTCGCGGTCGGTGCCGACGGAACCACCAGTCGCCCCTGAAAACCATTCCCGGGCGACTCGCGCCGGGTCGCGGCCCTCCTTCAACCAAGGCCGACGGAGCGTGCCTCGTGGCCCGGACCAAAGGGACCGCCTCTTCCAACATGGAACCCGCCGCGCCTTCGGTCTCGACCGACGGCTACACGGTCATCGCCCGGCGATACCGCCCCCAGCGCTTCGAGGAGGTCGTCGGTCAAGATCACGTCGTCCAGTCGCTCCGCAACGCGATCCGCCTGAATCGGGTCACGCACGCCTACGTCTTCTCAGGCACCCGAGGAGTGGGAAAGACCTCCGTCGCCCGGATCTTCGCCAAGTGCCTGAACTGCGTCGAGGGGCCGACCGAAACCCCCTGCCTGAAATGCGACGTCTGCCGGATGATCGCCCTGGGGCAAGACGTCGACGTCATCGAGATCGACGGGGCCAGCAACAACGGCGTCGAGGCCGTCCGTGAACTTCGACAGAACGCCGGCCTGAGACCCAGCCGGGCTCGATTCAAGATCTACTACATCGACGAAGTTCACATGCTCTCCACGGGAGCGTTCAACGCCCTGTTGAAAATCCTGGAAGAACCCCCCGCCCACGTCAAATTCTTCTTCGCCACGACCGAGCCCAACAAGATCCCCGTCACCGTGCTCTCGCGGTGCCAACGCTACGACTTCGCCGGGATCACACCGGAACAGGTGGTCGAGACCCTCGCGGAGATCTGCCAGCGCGAGAACGTCGACGCCGAACCGGACGCCCTGCGCGCCGTCGCCCGACGCGCGGGGGGCTCGATGAGGGACGCCCAGTCCCTTCTGGAACAGCTGCTTTCCGGCGGCGGAGACACCCTGACCGTCGAGGTGGTCCACCGAAGACTCGGCACCGCCAGCGACGAACGCCTGCTCGACCTGATCGACGCCCTGGCCGACAAGGACGCCGCCGCGGCGCTCCGACAACTGGACGCGTCCGCCAGTGAAGGGGTCCAGCCGACCGACGTCCTGAACGGGCTTCTCGAATTCCTTCGCGACCAGATGGTCCTCTCCGCCGGGGCCGACACGGTCCTGCTCGCCGCCACGCCCCGACAGAAACCCAGACTCGAAGCCGTCGCGAAGCGATGGCCCCTGGACTCGATCCTGGCCGCCTTGCAAATCCTCGCCGAGGCGCGCGGCCGCATGCGAGGCAGCCCCCACGGCCGCCTCCTGCTGGAACTCGCGCTGGTCCGGGTCGCCCAGCTCGAAAACCTCGGCGAGATCAGCGAGCTGATCACCCGACTCTCCGCCCTTGAATCAGGCTCCATCCCGTCCCAATCCAGCTTAAAAAAAAAGTCCAGCCCTGACGCTCCCCCCTTGACCCCCCGGACCTCGAACGAGGCCCCCGAGCCAACCCCGCCCTCCTTCGACCGGGCCTCCCACCCCCCGCCGACTCCCGTCGAAACCCCCGCGCCCCCTCCGTTGGACCTGGCCGCGGTACGACAGGTCTGGCCGACCTTGATCCGCAAGATCGGCGTCCGGCTCGGCGTGCCGTTAACTCAGGTCGATCGTTTCCTTGCAATTTCGGGGCCAAACGTTCTAGTCATTCGGCTCCCGTCGGGCTACAATGGTCCCATTCGGGAATGCGACACCCCCGAGGCGGTCGCCAGAATCCAGGAGATTCTCTCCGGATTGCTCCGGTCTCCCGTCGCGCTACGCTTCGAGGACTCGGAGGTTGAGCACGAGCGGGAGGACACCTCGCGAGAGTCCTCCGCAAGCCGACGGGAAGAGTTGGAGACCGACCCGCTGGTTCGCAAGGTGGTGGAACTTTTCGAGGCTCGGCCGCTGCACCTGGAGTACGAGGACGAATCCCACTGACTGAGCGACCTCGCCTCCTCGGCCAGTTTAGTTGGAAAGCCGATCATGTTTAATAATCTCGGGAACCTCGCCGACCTGATGCGGAACGCGGGTAAAATCCAGGAGACTGTCCAAAAGGCGAGCGAGTCGCTGGGCAGAATCACCGCGGAGGCGACCGTCGGCGGGGGGGCCGTCACCGCCAGGGCCAACGGCCGCCTCGAACTGGTCTCCCTGAAGATCGAACCCAAATTGCTCACCGACGGGGACGCGGAACTCCTGGAAGACCTGGTCACCGCCGCGGTCAACCAGGCCCTGGGCAAGGCCCGCGAGGCGGCGGCCGAGTCGCTATCGACCATCGCCGGTGGGCTCCCCTTGCCTGGAGTCTCGGGCCTCTTCGGAGGTTCTTAACCGATGTCAGGGTTCTCCGCCGCGCTGGATCGGCTGACCGGGGCCTTCGGAAGACTCCCCGGCATCGGCGCGAAGTCCGCCGAGCGGCTGGCCCACCACATTTTGAAATGCCCCCCCGAGGAAGCCCTCGACCTGGCCGAGGCGATTCGGGAGGCCAAGGAACGGGTTCACCACTGCGTGACCTGCTCCCACCTCACCGAGGCCGACCAGTCCCTTTGCACCATCTGCCGCGACCCGAAGCGAGACGCGACGACGGTCTGCGTCGTGGAACAACCCCGAGACCTCCTGGCGATCGAACGGGCCGGAACCTTCCAGGGGGTTTACCACGTGTTGCTCGGTCGGCTCGCCCCGCTTCAAGGGATCGGGCCGGAACAACTCACCATCGACAGCCTGGAAGCCAGAACCCGCGCCGGAACGATCCGCGAGGTTATCCTGGCCACCAACCCCACCCTCGAAGGGGACGGCACCGCGCTCCTGGTCGCGCGGCGAGTCGCTCCGACCGGAGTGAAAGTGACGCGGCTCGCCCGGGGACTCGCCTCGGGAAGCACGCTGGAATTCGCCAACCGCGACATGCTGGCCGACGCGATCGCCGGTCGTCAGGAATTCTAGAGGTGCGGGAACGACAGGTCGTCGCCGGCCCTTGTGGATCCAAGAAACGGTCAGGTTTCAATTGGAGAACCGCGGAGCGAGGGATTTCGATCGTATCATGGGAGAAAAACTTCGAGCCGTCGTCGAATGGCATCCGTATTGCTAAGGTTTATGCTGTTAACGACGGTCGGTCCGCGCCAATCGCGTGAGACAATTGTCGAGCGGAACAAACGCGGGTGATCCCCGATCCGGGACGGGAACAGGACCATGCGTCTCGATACTTCGCAGCAAATGCGGACCGATATGCGCCTTCGAATGGCGCCTCGCATGATCCAGTCGATGGAGATCTTGCAGCTGCCACTGATGGCCTTGCAAGAACGGATCGACCAGGAACTGAGCGAGAACCCGGTTCTCGTGGACCTTCGTGAGAGCCCAACGGCGGAGTCCGATCCGGAGACCGACGCCGGTGCCGAACCCGAGGCCAAGTCGAAGGAGCCGGAAGAATCGACCGAGTTCGAGGGCATGGACGACGTCGACGATTGGTCCGACCGCCACGGCGAGAGCCACCGACTCAGCCGAGCCGCCCTCGGTGAGGAAGCCGACCGGAAGCATGACGCGATGCAGAACATGGCCTCGCGGCCCCAGTCGCTTCACGACGACCTGGCGGACCAACTCGGCTTCCTCGACACCGACCCGACGATTCGCACCCTGGCGCTGTACCTGATCTACAACCTGGATGAAAACGGGTACCTGACGCTCGACCTGGCCGACGTGGCGAGGGAGGCGGGCGTCGAGGCCACCATGGAACAGGTCGAGGAGGCCCTCTCCCTGGTCCAGAGGCTGGACCCACCTGGAATCGGAGCGCGCAACCTCCGCGAGTGCCTACTTCTTCAGCTTACCGCCGACACGCCCTGCCGGGACGTCCTCCACACGCTGATCGCCGACCACCTGGAAGACCTTCAGCAGAACCGCCTTCCCGCCATCGAGAAGAAGACGCAAATCCCCATCGTGAAGATCAAGGAGGCGATCGAGCATCTGC
>JBFWRA010000074.1:0-9115 GCA_050249155.1 Isosphaeraceae bacterium
GGAGCCGTCGCCGCTACCGCTATCGGCACAAGCTCGACGAGGCGGTGACGAAGATCCTGGCGGGGCTTGGGACCGAGGTCGTCACGATTCGAGGCGCGGTCGAGTTGGCGGCCCGGGAACTTCGCAAGACCCTGGGTTACCGAAGGGTGATGGTTTCGCTCGTCACCCCCGACCGAAAACGGCTCCGCGGCTACTTCGAGGCGTCCGACGATTCCGCGCAAGCCCTTCTGGCTGTGGCCGACTTCTCGCTCGATCCGCCCGAGACGAGCTTCCACGTGGAGGCCGCGCTCAAGGGCAAGCCGATCCGCGCCCGGCATATCCCCTCGCACCCGCTGGCCGATCAGGGTGCCGCCCTCGCCGCGGAGATCACCGCGGGGGCCTTCATTCCCCTGGACACCGGCCGCCGCGATCCCAAGAGCGGCCTGCCGATCGTCCTGGGCTCGCTGGCCGTCGAGCGTGAGGACCTTCTCCCCCCCGACCGCGCCGAGTTCAACGACCTGATCCAGTTCGGCAGGAAGCTCGCCGGGATCGTCGAACAGAGCGAGCGCGTGCAGCTGTTGCAGGAGTCGCTCAACCTTCAGCGCGAGCCGCTGGCGATCCTCGACGCCGGCGGCCGGCTCCGTTACGCCAATCGTCCGGCGTCGGCCTTTCTCGGAGACGATTACCACCCGGGCTGGCGGCACCCGGAAGCCTCGCCACAACTCGAATGGAAGGCGGACCCGCGGTCGATTGGCCCCTCGCCGCTCTCCCAGGCCGTCCAGCAGGCGCGCCTCGCGTTTCACCATCGCCACCGGTTCGCCGTCACCGCCCGCGACCACGCTCCCGGTGGCGGCCAGGCCTGGGCCGTCCTCGCCGACGCCATCGGCGCGGAAGGCGCGCCGCCCCTGGGCGTTTTCGTCGAGGCTCAGGACCTCTCGTTCCTTCATCGCGTCTTCAACGCCTTTGGCCAGCTCCTTCGGCCCGAGAACCTGTATCCCGAGACCGGCCCCGAGGGCTCGACGCCCCGCGGCGCGCTTCAAGAGCGGCTCGTCGAGGAGATCGGCCGGGCCTTCGCCTCGCACCTGGCCATGCGACCGGTCTCCTACGACGCGTACGACCCCGAGGCCGGGCGATTCCAGCGCCTCTGGCGACACGAATATCCTTCCGACGCGCTGGTCAGGCTCGACGGCGGCCCGACCTACGCCGCCGACGAACAGACCGTCCAGTGCTTCCACCCGCCGGCCCCCACGGTGTTCCAGTACGACCGCGAATGCCGATCGGCCCGCCTGGAGACCGTCTTCACCCGGAAAGGGCTGGTCGCCAACGCCGTTCAGGAGCCCATCGGAGCCCCGGAGGACCTGGAGCGCGAAGGGCTCTGGGTCGAGTTCCCCCTGTTCGCCGGCTCCCGACCCCTGGGCAAGCTGGTTTTCGCCTGCGACGACAGTTTCCTGCCCGAGAACCTGGAACTGCTCAAGACCTATCTGACACTGTTCCACGGCATCGTCGGAGCCCTCTTCGAACTCACCGAGCGCCATGAGCGCAACGCCCTGGAGCGGATTCGCGAGAAGGACGCCGCGGGCATCGAGGCCGTCAAGGAATTCGTCCATCACCTCAGGCAACCGTTGGGGTCCATTTCCCTCCTGCTCCACGATCTCCGTGGCGAGTCCGTCGGTCACACGAACCTTCTCAGGCTGATCGACGAGATCGAGGACACGGTCAGCCGGTACGACCGCTACCTGGATCTCATCAGGACGGTCGGATCGTTCGAGATCCGCCCGTCCCCTCTGGACCTACCGCGGCTTATCCGGGAAACCCTGGAGATGGCCGCGAGGTCGGAGCGCTACGAGATCCAGGTTCCCCCGAGCGACGGCGGGACGAACCACGCGCTGGAGTGCGAGGTCGACGAGTTCTACTTCAAGTTGGCCCTGAGCGAGCTTGTCGAGAATTCTCGAAAATACGGCCCGCACGATCGTTGGAAGATCACTGTCACGATCGACCTGGACGCCGGTCTGGAAGGCCCCTCCTGGATCGTCCTGAAGTTTCTGGACAACGGGCCAGGAATTCCCCGCTCCCATAAATCCCGGATCTTCGAGCGTGGCGAAAGGGTTCCACGGGACGATCGCAAACCGGGAACAGGACTCGGGTTGCATTGCGTCGCCCGGATCGTCCAGGAGCACCGGGGCACGATCGAGGAAAATGGCGAGGAGGGGCGCGGGGTCCAATTCATCGTGCGGTTGCCCATGCGACGCCCCGAGGGATCGGCGTAACGCCCGATCGTTCTCCATGTGACGACGACGAGACCGCTCGGAGTCAACCATGATCCGGAGCGTTGGCCTTCTTTTTGGGAGCTTCACCGATGCCTACTTTTTTGATCGCGGAAGACGATCGCCAGAGGCGAGCGTTGCTCCACGATCTCCTCGCGAAGGAGTTTCCCGCCGCGAGGGTCGACGAGGCGCGCAACCTGGCCGAAGCCATCGCGCTGGCGAGGGAAACCCGCGGGCGTGGCGAGCATTACGACGTGGCTTTGCTGGACGTCAACCTCCCGCCGGACGGCTCCGGGCGGCAGGGTGCCGACGTGCATCCCGAGGTGCGCGGCCAGTTGCTCAAGGCGCTGACCTACGCCACGTTCGTCGTCAACTACAGCTCCGTGGCGTCGGACCCCCGGCTCCGCCAGGAGATCGACCGGCTCCGCGAGCCCAACGCCCCCGCGCCCGTGTTGATCCACGCCTCGGCGGGGATGAACCGAAACTGGCCCGAGGCGATCTTGAGGCTCTGCCGACGGGTGGTCTACGGGCGAAGGATCGCCGAGCAACTGGACCGGCTCTTGCGGACCGACCAGTTTGAGAACGGGGGGGTCGCCGCGCGTTCCCAACACGGAACGGAGCGATCGACCGGCACCCAGGCCCTGGGAGACCTCGCGCGTGACGTCAAGCTTCATTGGAACGACCTGGACGACGAGCTTCAGCGACGCATCCGGTCGGCGTTTGAAATCACCGAGGTCGACGGTGAGGTCCTCGTCAACCTCTGAGTCGTGTCCCCACGGACACGCCGACCCAGGAGAGGAGCGTTGACCATGGTCGCTTCGCGCATTCGAGAGCTGATCCGTCCCCTCGACCGTCGACTCGACACCCCCGGCGGGTTGTTCCGGCTCTTCTACGGCCTTCGCAACCCCCCGGTGGGTCGAGGATTGGGGCTCGACGGGGTCGAAAGCGAGAAGCTCGTCCACCGCTACGCCAGCGCCCTGGACCGGACGTGCGAGCTGTTCCAGAAGTGGGGCTGGCCCACGCCTCGCCGAGGCTCCGAGGGGATCGTCCCCGTTTACGTTTTTCGGACCGAGCGGCTCGGGTTCGGCGACTGTCCACTGACCTTCACCGGTGAGGTCGCCCGCCGCGCGTACGCCTCACGGATCGCCCTGCGGAGCTGCTTCGACGAGCCTCGGCCTGAGATTCGCGATCAAAGAGCCTCGGTCGAAGCCGCGCATGAGGCGTCGCACGTCTTCACGCACCAGTTCGTCCCTCCGATCGCCGCGGTCGGGAACCTCTGGCGCTGGTTTGACGAGGCGACCGCCGTCTTCGTCGAGTCGGAGGTCTTTCCCGAATACCCCGAGTCGCTCCGTTTCGGAGTCTACTGGAACCATTGCCCCGAGGTCCCGCTGACCACCTGGGGGGGCTTTGGGGGTTACTTCGCCGCCTGGTTCGTCCGGTACTTGGTGACGACCTTCGGGCCCGAGGCGCTTCTGGAGGTTTGGAGGGGAGCCGACGACCGTTCCGGCCCGCTCGACGTGCTGGAACGAGTGCTCGGTGCGCGTGGCTCGGACCTGGCGGAGGTCTTCTGGGAATACGTTCAGCGGTCGTACGCCTTCGACGAGGTCGCGCCCGGCCTGGGCGAGGCGTTCGGTCCCCGGTCGATCACCGAGACCTTTCGCGGGCCGACCGCCGAGGGACGGCCCGACCCGCTCTTTCCCATGGCCTGCCGGTATTACCGGGTGGCCTGGGGGGAGGACGATCCGACCCAGGCGCTGGAGGTCCACGGCGAAGGGAGTCTGGACGCCTCGGAGCTTCGGGGGGCCCTCCTGACCGTCGGGGCCGACGGCCGGGTGACCGACCGGACGCCGATGGTCGCCGACCCCGAGTCCCTCACGATCCTGACCGCCTCGGCGAGGCACCCGGGCGCGGGGGCACACACCGCCGTCGTGGTCGCCAGGGTGCGGCCTCCCGAGCCGTTGGCCACGTCCACTCCGGCCACCATCCAGGTCGCGCTGAGGCCGGCCGAGGTCGAGGCCACGAGGAACGAGTCGGATCTGGCGACCGGGTTTGACGACCCCGCCGCGAGGCAATCGGCCTTTCTGGGACCAAGGTACGCGACGCTCCAGCCTCGCGAGGACGACGAGCCCAGAGAAGCCGGAGCGACGCGCCGCGGGCCGGCCGAGCGGGACGAGTCGGGCTCCGAGCTTCCCTCGAATTTCCGGGAAAGCGCCGTCTCCGAGTACCGCCGCCGTCGCCGGTCCAAACCGTGAGAAGGTCCATGATCGCCCGGGAAGCCTCGCGCGTTTCCCGGGCCGTGGCCGATCCCTGGTTTCCACCGCGGGGTCGGTTGGGTTCGTTTCGCATTTCGCTTGACCAGCGCTGCTCGCTCGCCGATTCTTGGGGCTGCGTCCGGGAACGGGCTCCTTAACTGGCGTGAGTATGGCGAGGCTCCCGCTCCGGGACGGATCCTTGATCCAGGGAGCCCCCCCATGTCCAGAGGTGAATTCCCCGATCCGACGCCTTCCCCTGAGACGGCGCCTCTGGAAGAGGACGGTGGTCCGCTGGAAAGGCAGCGGGCGTTTCTGGGCACGCGATTCGCCGTGGCCCGTGAGCACGACGAAGTGATCGGGATCGAGCTGGCCCCGGCCGCGAGGGGTCCTCTGTCCATGCTGGGAAGAGAGGCCGTCGCGCCGCCGGACTCGGAACTGCCAGGAGCCGACCTGGAGGTTCCCGAACCGTCGGGGTTCCGCCGGAGAGTCGTCGAGGAGTACCGACGCCGGTTCGGCGGAGAGGGGGTCTCGGCCAGGGGCGTCGTCGGGGGACCCCCCCAGGCACCCCGTCCCTCCCCCGCGCCGAACTGGGTGCCGATCGGACCGGTGGTCGCGCGCCAGGGTCAGGCCGCCGGACGGCCAGCGGTCAGCGGGCGTGTCGCCGGGATCGCCGTGGCTCCTGGCGGGGGGATCGTCTACGTCGCCAGCGCCAATGGGGGCGTCTGGCGATCCGACGACGGTGGTCGATCGTGGCGTTCCACCATGGACGGGTTCGACCTGGACCCCACGCATCCAGGCTCCGACTCGCTGGCCTGTGGCGCGATCGCGATCGACCCGGCCGACCCCGACCGGGTCTACGTCGGTACCGGCGAGGGGGCGGGCGCGGCGTACTTCGGCGTCGGCCCGATCCGTTCCGACGACGGCGGCCGAACCTGGATCACCGAGCCGACCGCCCCGGGCTCCGAGGAACTCGCCGGGCGGAGCTTCTTCCGCGTGGCCCTCGATCCCGCCGATCGGGAACGCGTCGTCGCCGCGACGGCCGTCGGCCTCTACCGCCGAGAGCCCGACGGCCAGGGCGGTTTCCACTGGGTCTTGAAACGCCAAGGTCGATTCACGACCGTGGTCGCCAGCCTCGCCAACGGCGTGACCACCTTCTTCGCCGCGGAATGGGGAGGCGTTCCCCTGCGCTCCTCCGACGGCGACGTCTGGGCCAACGCGGGCGCGGGGTTTCCCACGTCGCTCGTCGGCCGGATCGGCCTGGCCGCCCGGCCGGGAGACCCGTCCGTGGTTTACGCCCTGGTCGCCCGCTCCAGCGACTTTCACCTGCGGGGCGTCTGGAGGTTCGACGCGGCCGACGGCCTCTGGAGAGAAGTCACCGGCGCTCCGACCTCGCTCTTTGGCCCGGCTCCCCAGACCGCCCAGAACCCCGGCCAGGGTTGGTACGACCTCGCCATCGCGATCGACCCGAACGACCCCGAGCGGATTTACCTCGGCGGCTCCACCAGGCTCGCCGGAATTCCGCCCAACTGGTCGAGCAGCGTTTATCGATGCGTCGTGCGGGCCGTCGGCCAGGGCGCGGGCCGGACCTACTCTCTTCAGGCGGATTACGTCGGCGCGAATATTCATGCGGACGTCCACGCGCTCGAATTCGTTCCAGGCGACTCGCAACGGCTCTGGGTCGGTTGCGACGGCGGGGTCTTCCTGTCCGAGGACGGCGGGGCCTCGTTCTCGTCCCGGAACCTTGGACTGGCCACGCTGACGCTCAACCACCTCGGGCCGCACCCGACGGAGGACGCGGTCCTCTTCGCCGGGTCGCAGGACAACGGCACGCTGCGTTTCACCGGAGATGGCGTCTGGCTTCACTGCGCCTCGGGCGACGGCGGGACGGCGGTCGTCCATCGCGAGAACCCCTATCGGGTCGTCAGAACGTACACGTTCGGCGAGATGGACCGCGCCGAGGACGGCGGTCGGTCCTACGCCTCGTGGTCAGACGTGAGCATTCCCAGCCCCCATACGAACGCCGCCTTGTTCTACGCGCCGATGGTGGGCACCCCCGCGGAGGCCGGCGGAGGAGCCGCGGCCAACCTGCTGGCCTTTGGTGGCCGACGCCCCTGGATCAGCCGGACCTTTGGCGGAAACTGGGTCTCGATCCCCGACGACGCCTCCACCGACGACCTTCCCGCGCCCAGCGGGACCGTGGGGCTCGCCTCCGCGCTCGCCTTCGCCAGCGCCAATCGGCTTTACGTGGGCACGCTCAACCGACAGGTCGCTTTTCCTCGCACCGTGGTGGGCGGCCGGGTCTTCCGATTCGACCACGATCCGGCCAGCGGCGCGTGGACCCGAACCCGGATCGACGCCGCGCCGTTGCTCAACCTGCCCGTGACCGACGTCGCCATCGACCCCGCGGACCCCTCCGGCGCGTCGATCTACGTGACCCTCGGCGGCACGGGGGACTTCCGACATCTCTGGCACTTCGACGGTCAGGTCTGGCAAGCGCGCGGAGGACCCAGCGCGGGCTCCGTCGAGAGTCTCCTGGACGTTCAGCACAATACCGTCGTCGTCGACCCCGACAACCCCGCCCACGTCTACGTCGGCGCGGATATCGGGGTCTGGCGGTCGACCGACGCGGGCGCGACCTGGGCCCCGTTCTCCTTCGGACTCCCCGACGCCGCGGTGCTCGACCTCGCCTTGAACCGCGAACGCAGGCTGCTCCGCGCCGCCACCCACGGCCGAGGAGCGTTCGAGTACGACCTCGACGCCTCCTCCTCGCGACCCGTGGAACTGTACGTCCGCGACACCTGGCTGGATCGCGGCCGTCGACCCTCGCGAACCGGGCTGCCCGATCCGACCCAGCCGGGCGCGGCCGTCGACCCGAGGCGAGGCCCCGACGTCAAGATCGACGTTCCCCCCTATCAGTCGTCGACCGTCGAGGCGGATTCGCTGTCCTTCACCGACCGGCTCGTCGATCGCTCGGATCGCGTGGTCGCCACACGGGCGAATCAGGCGACGGTCCTCAACCGGGTTTACGTCCAGGTCCACAATCGAGGTCTCGACCCCGCCTCCGACGTCCGGCTCACGCTGTTGCTGGCCCGAGTGACGACCGGCGGCGCCCTCCCCGCGCTGCCCGTCGACCACGCGGTGAACGTCAGGGACGGGATTCCCATCACCAACGGAGACTGGCGAACCGTCGCCACCGCTTCCCTCGACGACCTCCGCGCGGGGAGATCGGGCGTCGCCGTCCTCGACCTCCCCTCGACGCGACTCCGCGACGGCGGCGCGAACCCACCCGCCCGGGCGGACTGGTGTCTGCTGGCGATCGTCCATTGTCCCGACGACCCGTTCGACGCGACGGAACGCGACCCGGACGCTCTGGCCCTGGCGGACCGGAAGGCCGTCCTCAAACAGTTCGTCGCGATCAGCACGGGCGCTCCCGCGCCCCCCGCGCCCTTCGAGGGTCTCCCGGGGCCGACGATCGCGCTGCGAGGCGTCAGCCGGACCGCCGACGGGAAGCTCACGGTTCGCTTGCGGCTTTCCGACGCCGATGACACCCCGATTCCCCCCGACCGCCCCGCGAGCGTCCGGCTGGCCCTGGGAGACTCCGAGACGTCCGACCCGTTGCGTTACCACCGAGGCTGGCGTTGCTACTGGGCGACGATCGAACTCCCTCCCGCCGGATTGACGGAGGCCGTCGTCGTGGCCGAGGTGGACGGACAGACCCTTCGGGAACGTCTGGATCTGAGCGTCACTTGAACTCGGCGCGGTCCCGGGATCGGGAGCCGGCCTTCGCTCGCCTCACCAGGGACGCTCGGGCCGTTTCCCCGCGGCGACGTCCTCGAGTTGTCGCGAGGTGTAGGGCGAGGCCACGACGTCCGGGTCCAGGTGCCGCGTCCGAAACAGGTTGACGACGTAACTCATGCGCTCGCGGAGGTTCGTCCAGTCGTTGGCCCGGGTGTTCCTCAAGGTGCCGCGGGCCGAATCCCACCCGTCGGGTCCGTCCAGGAACTCCCGCAACTCCGGGTCGTCGATCGTCGTGAGCGTCGCGGGAAAGATGGACCCCTCCAGCGAGGGCACGTCCTCGTGAACGGCCAGGAGCCTCTGGCCGACGGAGTAGGACATCAGTCGTCGCGTCACACATTTACGAATCAAAAATGGCAACGATCGGCTGATGTACGGTTGAAGCCGAATATGCTCGTGCAAGACCGCGAGACAGTTCGCGAAGAAATTGGACTCGTGCCTCACCTTGGGGTCGGCTGAGAGGCGGGCCCTCTCATAGAGCGCGAACGCGCGGCGGAGCGAGTCCCGCCCCCCTCGCTCCGTGGACCCTTCGGGAAACTCGCCCTGGAAGGCGCGGAACGCCGCCTCGCGGTCCCCTTCGCCGTCGCGCGAGGAGACCTCCCGGACGTAATCGAGAAAGCGAGCGGTCTCCCTCCCGATCTCGTCAAGGACGATCTGGTTGCCCCGCAGGATCAGGCGTGAGGCGGAGCGTCGGGTGTACCCCGCCAGCAAGTATCCGCAGAACCCGCCGACGACGGTGCCGATCCCGATCCAGCCGAGGATCGTCCCGAGCAGGAACTCCGGGGCCGGCGACGCGACCAGCCAGCCGACCCCCGCCCCCACCAG
>JBFWRA010000075.1:0-9094 GCA_050249155.1 Isosphaeraceae bacterium
GTGTCTCCCTTGCGGGTAGTTATTAATTAAGTGTCGTTAGGCGTCGGCCTTGGCACCGTCGTCGACGGGTCGCGCGGAGCCCGCCACGGGAAGCTTGACCCTGGCGTCGTAGTTGTCCTTGCTGAAGTTGATCAGCAACATGAAGAAGGTGATGAGCTGAAAGACGATATCGAGCAGTGGCGTGAGGTTCGGCTCGGCCCTCATCGTGGAAATCGTACCAGACATCGCGGCGGCCCCTCGTGCCGGTTCAGGCGGACTTGGCCTGCTTGGCGGCGGTCACCAGCGAGTTGATCACCCGGTCGGCCACGCGGGTCGATTCCATGGTGATCACGGCGATCCGGTTCCGGAAAAAGGCGAAGAAGAAGATCGCGGGGACGGCCAGGGTGACCCCCATCAGGGTGATCACCAGCGCCGTGGAGATCCCCTCGGCCACTTTCTCCGGTCGAGGCTGGGCCCCCGAGGCGGTCGCGATCTCCTGAAAACTCAGGATCATTCCCCAGACGGTCCCGACCAGGCCGATCAGCGGACCAAGCTGCCCGATGATCGCGAGGTAGCCGACCTTTTGTTCCATCCCGGTCACGATTTCCTCGGCCGCGCCGATCATCGCCTCCTTGGCCTCGGCCCGACCGTTGGGAAGGTTCGCCACGCCGATGCGGACGAGCCTGGCCAGAAACGAGTCGCTGTCACGGCAGGCGTCGTAGGTCTCCTGGAACTTCTTGTCCTTGATCGAGGTTTCCAGGCGATCCACCAGCGCGGGGGGAACGGCCTCGGTGATCCGCATCTCCCGGAAGAGTCGGATCACCAGGGCGGTGAAGTAGACCGAGATGAACAGGAGGAAGACGCCGATGGGTCCCGCGGCTTCCAGGAACCAGCGGAGCATGCTCTTGGGGGCGGGGGGAGCGGCCCCCTCCGCGGGCGTGGGGGCCGCCGCGGGCGCGGGCTCGGCCTGCGGGATCTCGGCGGGAGCGGGCTCCTCCGCCTTGGCGGCCGGGTCCTGCTCCTGCGCGTTGAGGGACGCGATGGGGGTCAGCGCCATCAGTGTGATCGCCCCGAGCACGAACGCCGACCAGGCGGCGGCCCTCGCGGTCAGGGACCCTGACCGCAACCAATTCGCGAACGTCGCCATCCCCACGCTCCCCCTCGGGTTCGTCGCTCCGCGACCAGCGGAAATGCCCCAGGATCTCTTAGAGGTCCACGATCGCGGACCTCGCCCCCCCAAACGACGGCCCCGTCCCCAACGCGGAGCCCGGCGCGACGTCGAGCCTGGACGGACAGGCCAGGGCGGCTCGACGTGAGGTCTCATCTTAACGCGAGTGTGGGCGGCTCGGCCATCCTTGAGGAGGGAATTCGTTTCGGGGACGGGGAGCCCTCTCCTGATCCCCGCGACAGTCTCGGGTTGCCCCGGGGCCCCGGACAGGGAAAGATGGTAGAACCAGGATGAGGAAACGTGGCCCAAAGTTGACGCCTCGCCTGGATCGTTCGCCGTGCGCCCGTGGGTGAGGTGATTCGCGATGCCGACGCTCTTACCGCTCGCCTTCGCCCTGATGACCTGGGCCGATCCTCCCGCTCCGTCGCCGCTCGCGCCGGCGGACGTCGTCGCGGCCCTGGAGACCGCCCTGGAGGACGCCATCGCCCTGGCCGAACCCTCGATCGTGGCGATCGCCCGCGAAAAGTCCGAGCGGGATGAGACGACCGCCGTCCGAGGGCTGGGCCCCCCCCCGCCTGATCCCAACCTCTTTCCCAGGGGCTTCGACCGCCGAATGGGGGGGCTCACGCTCGACCCTGGCAATGCGGATATGCTCACGTTTGACTTTGGATCAGGCGTGGTGGTGGGTGACGAGGGGGAGATCCTGACGGCGTTCCACGTCGTCAAGGGGGCGGCCCGGTTGATCGTCAGGGCCGCCGACCGGCAGGGGTTCGACGCCGAGATCATCGCCGCGGACCCGAGGTCCGACCTGGCGGTCATCGCGCCGAGGCTTCGCCCCGAGCTGGGTCGAAAGCCCAGGCTCACGCCGATCAAGCTGGGACGCGCGGAGTCGCTCCGCAAGGGGGCGTTCCTCGTGGCGCTGGGAAACCCGTTCAACGCGGCGAGAGACGGCAAGCCCTCGGCGAGTTGGGGAATCCTCTCGAACCTGGCCAGGCGCATCGAACCCGCGATGGACGACCCTTCCCGTCAGGATTTTAGCCTGCGGAACTACCCGACCCTGCTTCAACTGGACTCGAAGCTGAATCTCGGCATGAGCGGGGGCGCGGTCATCAACTTCAAGGGGGAGCTCGTCGGCCTGACGACCGCCGCGGCCAACGCCGGCGGGTTCGACGCCCAGGCGGGCTACGCGATCCCGATGGACGCGCTGGGGCGGAACGTGGTGGAGGCGCTGCGGCAAGGCAAGGAGTACGAGCACGGATTTCTCGGCATCTCGCTGGATACCGTCTCGGGAACGAACAGGGTCGTCGCCGCCAGCGCGGGCTCTCCCGCGGCGGAGGGCGGCGTTCAGGTCAACGACCTGATCGTGGGCGTGGGGGAACACGTCGTGACCGACGCCGATAGCCTCGTCGTGGCGATCAACTCCGTGCCCGCCGGCCAATCGGTGACCTTGAAGCTGCTTCGCGGCGGCACCCCCCTGGAACGGACCGTCGAGCTGGCCAAACGGAAAGTCCCCGGCGTGATCGCGACGAATCTGCCCGCGCCCTGGCGAGGGCTTCGGGTCGACTTCACCAGCACGCTCTCGCACACGACGTTCCCCCCCGAACTCTTCGACGCCATGGCCAAGCGCGGCGTCGTCGTGACCGAGGTCGAGCCGCATTCACCGGCCGAGGCCGCCGGCTTGCGGCCAGGCCGGATCATCACCCGGGTCGAAGGCCAGCCGGTCCCGACCCCTCGGGACTTCGCCAGGGCGGTCGAGGGGCTCACTGGACCCGCGACGCTCGAGACCGACGGCGGCACCGTGACCCTGAAACCACCAACGCGATCCCCGGCGCGTGGACCCGTTCCCGTTCCCGGACCCGCTCCCCAGCCCTGACCCCGACCTCCCACAATATGACCACCGACGAACTTCGCGAAGCGTACCTCGATTTTTTCGCGTCCAAGGGCTGTGTCCGCAAGCCGAGCGACACGCTGGTCCCCCACGGCGACGACACCGTTCTGTTCACGCCCGCCGGGATGAACCAGTTCAAGCGTGAATTCATGGGTCTCGGCGACCCACGACTCAAACGCGCCACGACCTGCCAGAAGTGCATCCGAACCGGCGACATCGAGAACGTCGGCAAGACCCCCCGCCACATGACGTTCTTCGAGATGCTGGGCAACTTCAGCTTCGGGGACTACTTCAAGCGCGAGGCGATCCACTGGGCCTGGGAACTGCTCACCAAAACGCTCCGCGTTCCGAAGGATCGTTTGACCGTCACGGTCTACCTCGACGACGACGAGGCGTACGACGTCTGGCGTAAGGAGGTGGGCGTTCCCGCCGACCGGATCACCAGGCTGGGTGAGGACGACAACTTCTGGCCCGCCGGAGCGCCGACGCACGGACCCAACGGCGTCTGCGGCCCTTGCTCCGAGATCTTCTACCACGGCGACGGCATCGAGGAAGTCGAGATCTGGAACCTGGTCTTCACCCAGTTCAACCGCGTCGGTCCCGGCCAGCTGGAGCCGCTGCCGAACAAGAACATCGACACCGGCATGGGCCTGGAACGCATGGCCGCGGCGCTCCAGGGGGTTCCGTCGAACTTCGATATCGACCTTTTCCGCCCGATCGTCGCCGCCGCCTCGGAAGTCCTGGGCATCCCTTACGATCCCAAGAGCCCCGACGGAATCCGAATCCGCAGGATCTCCGACCACGCCAGGACCCTGACCTTCACGATCCACGAGAACGTCAAGCCGTCCAACGACAAGCAGGGCTACATCGTCCGCAGGCTTCTACGCCGGGCGCTTCTGGACGCCTACCAGATGGGCCGTCGCGAGCCGTTCCTCTCGGAACTGGTGCCCGTCGTGGCCGAGGCGATGAAAGGCCCCTACCCCGAGACCCTCGACAGCGTCCGACGCATCCAGACGGTCGTCAAGCAGGAGGAGGAACAGTTCCTCAAGAACCTGGAGAACGGCCAGAAACTCCTCAACGACGTCTTCAAAAAGACCAGGGCGGCGGGGTCCGACGTCGTCAGCGGCAAGGACGCGTTCCACCTCCACACGACGTATGTGATCTACGTCGAGGTGACCGAGAGCCTCGCCGCGGACCATAATCTGAGGGTCGACCGCGTGGGTTTCGACCAGGAGATGGTCGAGTTCGGCAAGGTCTCGCGCGGAACGACCGAGGCCGCCGCCGTGTTCACGACCGGCCCGCTCGACACGTTGAAGGAAGCCTATCATCACGGCAACGAGTTCCTCGGCTACGAGACGACCGCCGCCGACGGCCAGGTGATCGGGATCATCGAGCAGAACACCCTGGCCCAAAGCGCCGAGGCCCAGGACGACGGGCCCCCCATCGCCCTGATTCTCGATCGGACCCCGTTCTACGGTGAGAGCGGCGGCCAGGTCGGCGACACGGGAACCATTCGTGGCGACGGGTTCCTCTTCCAGGTTCACGACACGCGTCGAGAGAACGACTTCACCCTTCACCTCGGCCGGGTGGCCGAAGGCCAGGTCTCCCTGGGCTTGAAGACCAGGGCGGAGGTCGACGCGGCCCGTCGCGAGGCGATCCGCCGCGCCCACTCCGCCACCCACCTGCTTCACCACGCCCTGCACACCCACCTGGGCAAGCACGCCCAGCAGGCGGGCAGCAAGGTCGAGCCCGATCGGCTTCGGTTCGACTTCGCCAACCCGGAAGCCGTCGGCAAGGAGCGGCTCAGGAAGATCGAGGACACGGTCAATCAGCGCGTGCTGGAGGCGGCCGAGATCTCCTGGTCGGTCATGCCGATCGAACAGGCCAGGGCGCTCGGCGCGATGGCCCTCTTCGGCGAGAAGTACCCCGAGAACGTCCGGGTGGTCCAGATGGGGGACTACTCGAAGGAACTCTGCGGCGGGACCCACCTGGATAACGCCAGCCAGGTTGGGCTGCTCAAGATCGTCGGCGAGGAATCGGTCTCCGCCGGGACCCGACGAATCACCGCCCTGACCGGCAAGGCCGCGCTCGATTTGATCCGGCAGGAGGAGGAGATCCTCGGCGAGGTCGCCGCCGCGCTGAAGGTGGCCCCCTCGCAGGCCGCCGATCGGGTGCTGGCCCTGCTCGAAGAGGTCAAGACCCTGAAGAAGCAGGCCGCGACCCGCAAGGCGGACGCCCCCGCGAAAACCTCGGCCGACGACCTGCTCGCGGGTGCCAGCGCGTTGGGCGGCGCGACGGTGGTCACCGCCGCGTTGCCGGGCGCTTCCCCCGACGAGCTTCGCCAGCTCATCGACGTGCTCCGCCGGAAGCGTCCGGAGAGCCTGGCGGTGTTGCTGGCGACGTCGATCGACGGCAAGGTTCAACTGGCCGCCGGCTTCTCCGCCGACCTGGTGGCGAAGGGCCTCCACGCCGGGAACTGGCTCAAGGAGGTCGCGCCGATCGTCGGAGGAGGAGGAGGAGGCCGGCCGGACCTCGCCCAGGCCGGCGGCAAGAACCCCGAGAAGATCCCCGACGCGCTGGCGAAGGCCCTGGAGGTGGTCTCCGGGAAGCTGAGCTGAGGAACGGGCTGGGAATCACTTCCCGAGCGTTAACCGGGGCACCCAATCTCCGGAAACTCGGGAAGGCGTCGACGGCTCTTTCCTGATGAATCAATTCGACTGGGTGCCCACCTCCCGCCGTTGACCCCCTGACATCTGTCGGCTATGATCGTCGAGCGGCCGATGACAGTTGTCACATGCCAGGCTCGGCGTGAATCGACGGGGGGGCGACGTGGCGATCCTGATTTCGTGTCCGGGTTGCGGTCAGGCGTTTCAAACGCGCGACGAGAACGCGGGGCGCGAGGCCGAGTGTCCCGACTGCGGCCGGGCGCTCGTGGTTCCCCAGCACGTCGGAACCGCCTATGACCTGTCCGCCGCCAGCGCGCGGCTGGGAGGGTTCACCAGCGGCAAGGCCCTCGCCAGCTTCGCGCTGGGATTGACGTCGTTTGGCTGCCTGTTCCTGGCGGGCGTACCGGCGGTGGTTTACGGCTACCTGGCGACCCGGGAAATCAACCAGAGCCAGGGGAGGGTCCGAGGTCGTGTTCTGGCGGCATTCGGGATTTTCTTCGGAATCCTGGGCACGACGGTCGTCAGCCCCCTCCTGATTTATCCCGCGGTGAAATCGGCCATGGAGGCCGCTCGCCGGAGCGCCTGCGTGAACAACTACAAGCAAGTGGCCCTGGCTCTTCACAACTTCCACAGCGGCCACGGCCGCTTTCCCCCCGCGGCGATTCGAGACAAGCAGGGGCGGCCCCTGTTGAGCTGGCGGGTCGCGATCCTTCCCTCCCTGGGGCCGGAGGGCGAGGCCCTGTACCGGAGGTTCAACCTTCAGGAGCCCTGGGACGGCCCGACGAACGCGGCGCTGCTTTCCCAGATCCCGGAGGTCTTCGCCTGTCCCGAGGAGCCGCGACTCGCGGGCGGGTTGACTCGCTGTCAGGTGTTCGTCGGCTCGACGGGGATCTTCACCGGGGGCAAGCGCGGGGTCGCGATCAACGAGATCACCGACGGCACCGTGAGCACCATCCTCGTCGTGGAGATGGGGAACCCGATTCCCTGGACCGCGCCCGACGACCCGGCGTTCGATCCGGCCCTGCCTCTCGGGGGCATGGGTTCGCCCCATCCGGGCGGGGCGCACATGGCGACCGCCGACGGCGCGGTCCGGTTCGTGAACACGAGCGTTCCGGCCTCGGTCATCGGAGCGCTGATTTCTCGGGCCGGTGGCGAGATCGTGTCCGCCCCCTGACGAGACGCGATCGGATCGAATAACCCGTTCCCGGCGCGAGGTTTGTGCCAGGGATTTCGGGAGACGCCCAGGAGAGTCGACTTGACGGCACGGCGGGTTGAGGTAGGATGTTCGTTTTCCCCTCGCGTGCCAGGGGCTCGCGCGTCCGCGACGATGGTTCCGTTTCGTTCGTTAGGTGGCTCAGTTCCATGAAGTGTTATCAGGCCAAGGCGGGGGAGCTTAACAAGTCCTGGTACGTGATCGACGCGACCGACATGGTCGTCGGTCGGCTCGCCGCGCAGATCGCGCCCATTTTGATGGGCAAGCATCGACCGACGTACACGCCGCACATCGACACGGGCGACTACGTGATCGTCACGAACGTCGAGAAGGTCGTGTTCACCGGCAACAAGTGGCAACAGAAGTCGTACCAGACCTACAGCGGGCACCCCGGCGGCCAGAAGGACGAGCCGGCCTGGAAGCTGTTTCAGCGCCGGCCGGAACGCGTGCTTCAACTCGCGGTCCAGCGGATGATGCCGAAGAGCAAGCTCGGCCGACACATGACGTCGAAGCTCAAGCTCTACGTCGGACCGAATCACCCCCACCAGGCACAGGGGCCGATGCCCCTGGAAGCCCTCTCCGGCCGTCCGGCGTCCGCCGGCGCGCTTTTCGCGCCGAAGCCCGCCCGCAAGGTGAAAGCCACGCCCGTGTCCGAGACCCCCGCCGACGACGTGTCGATCACCGCCACGACCCCGGACGCCGCCGAGACGACCGACCAGGCGCCCTCCGCCGAGTGACGCGCCGGGTCAGACGCGAAGCGTTCGACCTCAGTCGACCTGAACATCAACAGGCGGGACGGGTCCACCCTCGTCCCCGTTTCCTCCGATCCACGAGTGAAGGACTTCGCACCCCATGGCGACGGCGGCTCAACCTTTCATCTGGGGCACTGGTCGTCGGAAGACGGCGGTCGCCCGCGTCCGCATCCGGGAAGGCACCGGTAAGTTTCTCGTGAACGACCTGGAGGTCGACGCGTACTTCCCGCTGGAGGTGCAGCGCAACGACGTTCGGTCGCCCCTCCGCGTCACCGACATGGCGGGCCGGGTCGACGTCATGGTCAACGTCCAGGGCAGCGGCAAGACGAGTCAGTCCGGCGCGGTCGCCCTGGGCCTGGCCCGTTCGCTGAAGGAATACCGGCCCGACCTGGAGCCGGCCCTGCGCGACGCCGACCTCCTCACCCGAGACTCCCGGATGGTCGAGCGCAAAAAGTACGGCCACAAGAAGGCCCGGAAGAGCTTCCAGTTCTCGAAGCGTTGATTCCGGTCTTCCAGCGCTGGTCACCACCAAACGACGGGCGGGGCACCGACGCGAAAGCGAAGGCGAGCCCCGCCGGTTCGCGTTGGTGGTTTGAGCAAGCACACAAGCCTTACCGGGGTTTCACGCCCTCCCCGTCGCAAAAATGGTGGCGAAACTGGTCGAGGTTCGACCGACGGCCCAGCACGACGATGCTGTCCTTCAGGCGCAGGGGTTCGTCGCCCGGCGGTGGGAACTCGACCCGGCCGTCCTGGCGTTTCACGGCGATGACGATCGTGCCGGTAAGCCGGCCAATGTCGGAGTCGCGCAACGTCTTGTCCCGGAGCGGGCTCTTTTCCAGGATGGGCACGTCGTCCATCTCGATCGCCAGGCTCGACCGCTGAGTCACCAACTCGACGAACTCGACGGCCGTCGGGTTGGTGAGCAGCGAGACGATCCGGTGCGCACCGATCAGCGCGGGGAGAATGACGTGATCGGCCCCGGCCTGCCGCAGCTTCTTGGGAGTGCTGGGCTGTTCGGCCCTGGCGACGATCATCACGTTCGGGGCCATCTGCCGGGCGGTCAAGGTGATGAACACGTTCTCGGCGTCGTTGGGCATCACGGTGACGAGCACCCGGGCGCGTGTTAGCCCCGCGTCGTTCAGCACGCTTTCCTCGGTGGCGTCCCCCTGGACGTGAAGGAAGCCCTTGGTTTCCAGCTCCGGGATCTTCTCCGCCGAAAGCTCGTTGACCACGAACGGAATCTCGGCGGCGACCAGGCCGTCACAAACCAGCGCGCCGACCCGGCCGTAGCCGGCGACGACGGCGTGTCCTTCCATCGCGGCGATTTGCCGACGCATCCGACGGTGCCCCACGAGGTTCTGGATCTCTCCCTCGGTCAGGAACTGGATGAACCGGCCGAGGGTGTAGCCGACCACCATGACGCCGAAG
>JBFWRA010000076.1:0-9086 GCA_050249155.1 Isosphaeraceae bacterium
CGGGTCAAAGCTCGCGTGACCCGGAAGCGCCTTGGACGACCGAGCCAGCGACTCGTCGTCGATCTCCCCGAGTGGATTCGTCGCCAACCCGTGATCTCGGCAGCCTTCCGGGTCACGCGAACTTTGACCCGGGCACCCTTCGGAGCGAAACTCGGGAGAGGACTCCCCGCCTCCGCCTCAGAGTCTCCATTCGGCCTCGGGGGACCGACGTTCCGATCCACAGGAGGATTGCGAAGTCGAGGATCGAGCCGAGTTCTCCGGCATGGGTGCCCGGGACACCGAGCCTCTGATCGCCAAACAACTTTCCAATCCTCCTGTTGGGGCTTGCGGACGCGTTGATTCCCCCGCGGAGGCGCGGAGCTCAGCCGTCCTGTTCTCCCAGACGACTTCGCACTCCTCCCGCCCCGACCCACCGTCGTTGCTCCAGGAAAGGATTCCGTGGTCCCCCTTGCATTTTCTCGCCATCCAAGCAATGTTAAACAGTGGCCCAAGGGCCTCCCTCCTCCCCGAGCATGCCTTGCCTTGGCATGAGATCACACCGGCCAACTGAGGGCTTCTCATGCGATTGCGATCCATTTTGTCGGTCGGCCTGGCGATCCTCCTCGGTTCGACGACCGCGATGGCGGCGGACCCACAGACACCCCGATCGTTGCGCGTGCTGCCCGATCGGATCACGCTCAATGGGCCGGAGGCGTCTCAGAGACTGGTCGTTCTCGGTACCTGGGCCGACGGCACGACGAGGGACCTCACCGACCGCGCGCGTCTGGAAACCTCGTGCGACCTGGTCGCGAGGGTCGCGACGGATTCCGCGACGGTCCTGCCCGTGGCGGACGGCTCGGCCGAGGTGGTCGCGCGGATCGACGGGATCGAGGCGCGAGTTCCGGTGGACGTGGCCAGGGCGGATGCGACCCGGACGGTGAGCTTTCGGAACGAGGTGACCCCGGTCCTCACCAAGCTGGGCTGCAACCAGGGGGCCTGCCACGGCAGCCAGCACGGCAAGGGGGGGTTCCGGCTCTCGCTGCTAGGATTTGAACCAGGCCCGGACCATACGCAAATCGTCAAGAGCGCGGAGGGGAGGCGCGTCACCCCGTTCGCCCCGGAGGAGAGCCTGTTGCTCCTCAAGCCGACACTGCAAGTCGCGCACGGAGGCGGAAAGCGGCTGGAGGTCGACTCGCCCGAGTATCGATTGCTCATGCTCTGGCTGGAACAGGGCGCGCCTGGGCCGCTGAAGGCCGACCCGACGGTCGTCGGCCTGAGCGTGTTGCCCGACCGCCGCGTGATGACGCCTGGCGATTCTCAGCGGCTGGTGGTTCTCGCCCGCCTGAGCGACGGAACCGAACGCGACGTGACTCCTCAGGCCCGCTACGACACCCTGAACGAGGCCGTGGCCAAGGTCGAACCGACCGGCGTGGCCACGACGGTCGGCCAGGGGGAAACGAACGTGATGGTTCGGTACCAGGGGCACGCCGCGATGGCCAGGATGACGGTGCCCTACGCCGTCGAGAAACCATTCGACTTCACGCCGAACAACGTGATCGACGAGAAGGCCGCCGCCAAGTGGCGCGCGCTGGGAATCGCCCCGTCCCCGTTGAGCACCGACGCCGAGTTCCTCCGCAGGGTGATGCTCGACGCGATCGGC
The DNA here is from genome assembly GCA_050249155.1 of Isosphaeraceae bacterium. Classification (GTDB taxonomy): domain Bacteria; phylum Planctomycetota; class Planctomycetia; order Isosphaerales; family Isosphaeraceae; genus JBFWRA01. The sequence goes on from JBFWRA010000076.1 coordinate 1,640, forward strand.
ACGACGCCCAGCCCAGCGGAGGTCGAGGCGTTCCTGGCCGATCCCTCCCCAGGAAAACGCGCCCGACTGATCGACGAGCTTCTGGATCGGCCGGAATACGTCGACTTCTGGACGTTGAAATGGGGCGATATCCTGCGCGTCAACAGCGACAAGCTTGGCAAGCAGGGGATGCTCGCGTTCAACCTCTGGCTTCGCGGGGCGTTCCGAGAGAACTGGCCGGTGGACCGGATGGTCGACGCGCTGGTGACCGCGCAAGGGTCGATCTTCACGAACGGACCGGCGAACTACTTCCGGGTCGCGTCGAGCCCCGACGACCTGGCGGAGACGACCGCCCAGGTCTTCATGGGCGTGCGCCTGCAGTGCGCCAAGTGCCACCATCACCCGTTCGAGGCGTACGGCCAGGACGACTACTACGGCCTGGCCGCCTACTTCGCCCGGATCAAAACCAAGCGGAGCGAGGAGTTCGGGCTCTTCGGCGGCGAGCAGGTCGTGTACGTCGCCAAGACCGGGGAAGTCCGTCAGCCTCGTAGCGGCGAGACGATGAGCCCCCGCCCCCTGAACGCCGAACCCGCCGACGACCCGGTCGACCGTCGACGGGCCCTGGCCCGCTGGCTCACCGCCAAGGACAATCCCTGGCTCGCGAAGAACGTCGTGAACCGATACTGGGGGTACCTGCTGGGCAAGGGACTGGTCAACCCGATCGACGACCTTCGCGAGACCAATCCTCCTTCGAACCCCGAACTGTTCGACGCCCTGGCGGACGCCTTCGTCGCGTCGGGTTATGACCTCAAGTCGCTCTTGCGCTTGATCATGAACAGCCGTGTCTATCAGCTCAGCGCGTTCCCCACTCCCGACAACCGGCTCGACACGACCTGTTTCAGTCATTATCCATTGAAGCGATTGACCGCCGAACAGCTTCTCGACGCGATCAACTTCGCCACGGGGACCACCGAGAAGTTCCCGCTTCAGCCCGCCGGCACCCGGGCCATCGCGCTGCCGGACACCAACTATCCGTCCTACTTCCTCGACACCTTCGGCAGGCCCCTGCGCGCCCAGGCCTGCGAGTGCGAACGGTCGGGAGATCCCACCCTGTCGCAGGCGCTGCACTTGATGAACGGCGACCTCGTCAACCGAAAGGTCGCCGACTCCAACGGCCGGCTCATGCGGATGCTCCGCGACCCCAGGCTGACCGACGACACGCTCGTCCGTACGCTTTACCTCGTGACCTTCGACCGGCCCGCGACCGACGCCGAGGTCGAGGCGGCCGTCGGCCTGATCGCCGACGCGCCTTCCAGGGCCCAGGGAGCCCAGGACCTTTTCTGGGGCTTGCTGAACTCGAAGGAATTCCTGTTCAACCATTGAATCGCCGACGTGAACGTCCACGCGGTCGCCGAGACCAGATCGGCCCACGGGAATCTTGACATGAAAACGTCCTGGCTCGTGACGACCGCCTGGCTGGTGACGTCGACTTTCTCAGCGGTCGCGGACGACGCGCCCACCTACGAACGCGACGTCCGCCCCGTGCTGGTGAAGCGCTGCACGGTCTGCCACAACGCGAAGACCGTGGACGAGCCCGACGTCTCCGCCGGCCTGGCGCTGGATTCGTACGACGCGGTGCTGAAGGGGGTGGCGGACCGCCCGGTCGTCTCTCCCGGCAAGAGCGCCGAGAGCCCGATCGTCACTCGTCTGACCGAGGACGACGAGGAAAAGCGGATGCCCCTGTTCGACAAGCCCTTGTCCGATTCCGAGCGAGGCTTGCTAATCCGTTGGGTCGACGCGGGGGCCCCGCGCGGCGAACCCAGGGCCGCGGTCGCGACCGTCGAGCGAAAGCCGAGGAGGCTCGCGCGTTCGCTCGACGTGACGATCCCGATCGAAGCCAAGGTGCCCGCGAACACCCCGGGCTTCGCGAGTTCGGGGGCCGTCACGCTGGCCCTGAGGGTCGGGCCGCTTCCCTCGGTCACCGCGTTGGAGTTCCGAGGAGACGGTCGGCTCCTGGCCGTCGGGACGCACGGGGCGGTCGCGCTCTGGGACCTCCACGACGGTCGCCCCGCGGAGGTCCTGGGCGACCTTCCCGGCCCGGTTCACGCGCTGGCGTTTAGCGGGGACGGCAAGCGTTTGGCCGTCGGGACCGGGCAGCCGGCGCGTTCCGGGCTGGTGCGGGTCTACGCCGTGCCGGGGGGGACGGTCCTCCACGAATTCGAGGGACACGCCGACGTCGTCTTCGGGCTGGCGTTTCGACCTGACGGCGGTCAACTCGCCTCCGCGTCGTTCGACCAGACCGTGAGGCTCTGGAACCTGGCCATCGGCCGGGCGGAGGGGGTCTTTCGCGGCCATTCCGACTTCGTCTACGACGTCGGTTACGACCGTGACGGGAAATCGCTCTGGAGCGTTGGCAAGGACCAATCGGTCAAACGGTTCGACGGCGCGACCCTGAAAGAACTCCGAACCTATTCCGGCCACAACGACGACGTGCTCGCGCTGGCCGTCGCGCCCAGGGGGGGGCGGTTCGTCAGCGCGGGCCACGAGCCGCAACTTCGCTGGTGGGAGGCCGACGGTGAGAAGCCCTTCAAGACCGTGGGGGGCCACTCGGGCCCCGTCCAACGACTCACCTTCAGCGGCGACGGCCGGCGGTTGATCTCGGCGTCGGGCGACGGCACCGTGAGACTCTGGGACGGCGAATCGGGCAACGCGTTGAAGTCGCTGCCCGGGACGACGGATTGGCAGTACGCGGCGGCCCTCTCATCCGACGGCAAGCGCGCGGCGGCCGGTGGCTGGGACGGCCTCGTTCGCGTCTGGGACGCCGACGCCGCGAGGCTCCTCGGCGTCCTGATCCAGCCCCCCGCGGCCGACCCCTCGCCGGGCGAACCCTCGGCCGCGGTCGAATGGCTCGCCGTCGCTCCGAGCGGTCCGGTGGCGGTCTCTCCGGGTCTCGCCCCCCTGCTCCGCTGGCGCGTCGGCGGCGAGGACGCCCCCGGAGACGTTTTCATGAACGCCGAGGCGCTGGCGAAGTCGCTCCGCGGCGAGCCTGTGACCTCATTATTCAAAAATCCGTGACGTGTGATCCCACCCAGTGGTTCGACCGGGAGGAACGCCCCGATGACTCACCCCCGCCTGGTTCTCGCCGCCGCCTGGCTGGCCACGTTCTCCACGGCCGCGAGGGCGCAAACCTCCTACCCGATGGTGACCCGGGTCGAACCCGCGGCGGTCCAGCGCGGTACGGCCGCCGACCTTGTGATCGGCGGCGGCGGCACGGGAGGGGTCGGCGGCGCGTTCACCGGCGCCTTCGGGCTTCTCGCGCAGCCTCCGGGCCTCCGCGGCGAGATCCTCGAGGGCGTGGACCCGGGCGCTTCGAACGAGAAAACCCCCAGGGCCAGGGCCGACGTGAAGGCCAGACTCCACGTCGCCAGCGACGCCCCGCTGGGCCCTCGGGAAGTTCGGGTCGCCACGTCCCAGGGCGTGTCCTCGGTCGGGCTGATCGTCGTGGTCGACGACCCCGTGGTGGCCGAGGCCGACGACGCCGCCAACGACGGGTCCCAGGGTGCTCAGGAATTGACCCTACCTTGCGTGGTCTCTGGAAAAATCGGAAAGACCGAGGACGTGGACTGGTACGCGTTCGAGGCCAAGGCGGGGAGTCGGATCACGTTCAGCGTCTGGGCGAACCGGCTGGAAAACAAGATCCACGACCTTCAAACCCACCTCGACCCGATCATCGCCCTGCACGACCCGACCGGTCGCGAGGTCGCGACCGACGACAATCATCACTTCGCCGACCCGATGCTGACGTATGAGTTCAAGAGTGACGGTCGATACACGCTCCAGGTTCGCGACACGACCTACGGCGGCAACGCGAGCTGGACCTACGTGCTTCAGGCCACCCCGGGGCCGGTCGCCACGTCGGTCTTCCCGCTGGCGGTGAACCCTGGCGAAACGGCCACGCTCCATGCCGAGGGCCCGAACGTCGATCCCTCCGAAGCGATCGCGCTGGAGGTCCCCACCAGCACGCCCGCCGGGCCGACCCTCGTCAGCCTGCCCACCTCTCGGGGGAAGACGCTGGCGACCCCCGTCGTCGTGACGGACCTCGCGGTGGTGACCGAGGTCGACGACGCCCCCGCGGAAGGGAAGGACGGCCAGGTCGTCTCACTCCCCGCGGCGATCTGCGGTCGTCTCAACGCGCCGAACGACGTGGATACGTTCCGGTTCGAGGCGAAGAAAGGCCAGGTGTTCGCCATCGAGGTGGTCGCGCGACGCGCCGGGGCCGCGACCGACCCGGTGCTCCGCGTCCTCAACGACAAGGAGGCCGCGCTGGCCGAGGCCGACGACTCTCCGGGCCTGGGCAAGGACGCCCGGTTGGAATGGACCGCGCCGGCCGACGGGACCTTCGCCCTTCAGATCGCCGACCTTCATAGCCGTGGCGGAGACGGGTTCGGCTATGTCATCCAGGCCGGACCCGCGGCGCAAGACTTCACCCTCTCGTGCGACCCCGACAAGCTGAACGTCGGGCCGGGCGGTCGCGTGCCGCTCTTCGTCCAGGTGACGCGCCTGGGCGGGTTCAAAGGTCCAATCACCGTCGAGCTCGACCAACTTCCCGAAGGGGTCGGCGTGACCCCGCTGGTGATCCCGCCGGCGATGACGCAAGGACTCATGGTCGTCTCGGCCGCTCCCGGAGCGAAGTCCGCCGCCGGGCTGCTCTCGCTCAAAGGGCGGGGTGAGACCTCCGGCGGATCGATCACCCGAGAGGTCACTCCTCGGCAAGAAATCTACATGCCTGGGGGCGGACGCTCGACGTACCCGGTCGAGACCCTCGCGATCGCCGTGACCGACCCCTCGGACGTGGCCGTCGAGGCGAGTCCCGCCGCGATTCGCCTGAAGCCTGGCGGCACGGCCACGATCGACGTGACCGTCACGCGGAAGCCAGGGTATGACAAGGGCGTGAACCTCGCGATCCTGTTGCAGCACCTGGGCGGCACGCACGCGAACCCGCTGCCACCCGGCGTGACCGTCCGCGAGGCGGGGAGCAAGACCCTGCTCGGCCCGACCGAGACGAGGGGAACGATCGTTCTGGAGGCCAAGGCCGACGCCGCGGAAATCGAAAACGTGCCGATCTGCGTGATGGGTCACGTGTCGATCAATTTCGTGGTGAAGACGGCCTACGCCAGCGCGCCCATCGCCCTGAGCGTGACGAAGTGACCGACCGCGCGCGGTCGTTTTGAGGAACAGGCCAGCGATCATGTCCCGATTTTCAGGAGTCGGGGTGCCCGGGTCAAAGCTCGCGTGACCCGGAAGTACCCTGTCCCTCGAACGTACGAATTCGCACCGAATCGCCGAGACGTCTCGAATCGCCTTGGTTCAATGGGTCGCCGGTTCGACTTGTTGGAGGCGTCTCCAGGCCACGCTTCGCTTTGGCCTGGGCGACCTTGGGACCGAGGGTCGGGAGGTGATTCTCGGCCTGGTCCCGAGCGGAACGCGGACCAGCGCCGGCGTCCACGACGGGCCCCGGGCGCTGGTCCCGCTCGATCTCCCTATCCCAGCAGCTCCGGCATCGGGCGGTGATGTCCGACGAGCGAGTGCGGCCGACCGGAGAGGTCGTTGAACCGCGTATGCTCCGTATCGATTCCGAGCCGTTGATAAAGCGATGCGAAGACCTCGCGGAAGTGGACGGGCCGGGTTCGCGGCTCCTCGCCCAGCCGCGTCGTCGAGCCGATCACCTGGCCGTGGCGCAGACCTCCACCCGCCAGCAGCGCCCCTCCAACCTTCGCCCAGTGATCGCGCCCGGCGTCCTTGTTGATCTTTGGGGTTCGCCCGAATTCTCCCCAGCAGACCACCAGGGTGTCGTCAAGGAGTCCCCGGTCCTCCAGGTCGCCGATGAGCGCGGACAGGCCCACGTCGAACAACGGCAGTGTGCCCCTCGCCTCGTTGAAGAGATCCTTATGCCAGTCCCAGTTGTAGTCCCCTTTCAGCATCCGACCGAACGGGCTGCGGCTGAACGCGAGGGTGACGCAGCGGGCCCCGGCCTCGATCAGTCGCCTCGCCATCAAGAACTGGGCGAGATAGGTTTTTCCGTCGCGCTCGCTCGGATAGTCTTGATCCAGGCCGTAGCGTCGGCGGGTCGTCGCGTCCTCCCGGTCAAGGTCGAGCGCCTCGGCGAGGCGAGGCGAGGTCAGGACGTCGAACGCTTGTCGTTGAAACTCATCCATCCCCTCCGTGGCGGGGTGTCGATCGAGATGACGCCGGAATTCCTCGAAGCCCGCGAGGAGCGCTCGACGATTCGAGAGCCGATTCTGGCCGAGACCCGGAAGCGAGAGGTCTCCCTGGTCGATCGAGGCGACCTCGAACGCGGCGTGGGCCTTTCCCAGGTAGCCCGGCTGCCCGGTCGGAGTTCTCAGGATGAATCGGGCGTCCGCGTCGTTGGGCGTCAGATCGATCGACGGCGGCACCCCCCGCGTACGCGGACCGAACCGCTTGGAGAGGATCGCTCCCAGAGAGGGCCAATCGCCTTCGGGATAACCCGGGACGATCGGGGACGAGTCCATCGGCGGATGTGACTCCCAGCCGGTCGTACACCAATGGGTGTTGTGGTCGTCAAGGAACCCGACGAGCGAACGGATCAGAGTAATTCGATCCGTCATGTTCGCCAGCTTCGGGAGCGCCTCGCAGATCTCGACGCCAGGGACACGGGTCGCGATCGGCTGGAATTCGCCGCGGACCTCCGCGGGGGCGTCCGGTTTCAGGTCGTACATGTCGAGGTGCGACGGTCCTCCGGGAAGGACCACCACGATCACGCCCTTCGCGGCGCGGCCGGTGCCAGCGTTGGCGGCCTCGGCACGGAGGATCTCCGGCAACGCCATCCCCCCCAGCGTCAGGCCGCCGACTTTCAGCCAACCGCGACGGGAGATCCGAACGTCCGACGTCAAACTCGGTCCGCGGGTCGAATCCATCGTCAGTCCTCCTGGTGGGGAAGGTGTGGCGAGGACTTCCACGCTACCAGGTTCGACCAGGGCCCACAATCAAATAGCGGTCGCAAGTCCGAACCGTCTCTTTTGATCGATTATTGATAATATTCTTGAAGTTTAAATTTAATTGACGATCCAACGGTCGAGCCGAGTCGATTCGAGGGGGCGACGAGCCGGTCAACGCCCATCGGGGTCGCGGACTTCCAGTCGCGGCCGTCGTTCCGTCGCGTCCTTGGGCGTGAACTCGATGCGCATGCCCCAGCCTTCGAAAGTGCTGATCATACGGCTGAATTCCCCCATCGAGAGGTCTCGATCATCGACGACGACGATGGTCCGTCCGTATTCGTCGCACCGCACGAGGCATCGCACGACGCCGCCTCTCGGCACCCACTGGTCCGCTTCGGGGTGGTGGCGGATCTGAGGCCGACCCGGCGGGACTTCGATGGCCACGTATGGAAACTCCTCGGCCATCCGCTTCTGGGCCGCGATCATCGCGT
>JBFWRA010000077.1:0-9010 GCA_050249155.1 Isosphaeraceae bacterium
GGTCCGAACCCTGACCTCGCTCTACGTCCTGCTGGCCCCCCTGGCGGTGCTGACCGTCACGCCGAACCTCGTCGCCGTGGTGGGGGCCGTCTGCCTCGGCCGGATCGCCGCATGGATCGCTCATGTTTTCATCTGCTTTTATTCGATACCGGAGTTGCGCGGGGGCCTGGCCTTTCGGGGCTCGACGGTCCGGCCGTTGCTGGGATACGGCGGCTGGATGACGGCGGTCAACGTGATCAATCCGTTGATGGTTCAGATGGATCGATTCCTGATCGGGGGGATGGTTTCCGCGGCGGCGGTGGCGTACTACACGACGCCCCAGGAGTTGATCACCCGCGCGTGGTTCCTTTCCAACTCGGTGCTGGGAGTGATGTTCCCGGCGTTCGCGACGAGTTACGTCCTGAATCGTGACCGGACCGCGGAGATCTTCGGACGTTGCCTGGCTCACGTCGGGTTGATTCTGTTCCCGATCACGCTGATCGCGGTCGCGCTTAGTGGAGAGATCCTGACCACCTGGCTGGGACCGGACTTCGCCAGGGAAGGGGCTCGGGTCCTTCAATGGCTGGCCCTGGGGGTTTTCCTCAATGGGTTGGCGCAGGTTCCCTCGGCCTTGATTCAGGGGATTGGCCGTCCCGACCTGACGTTCAAGATCCACATGGCGGAGCTTCCGCCGTACCTCATGGTGGCGTTCCCCCTGATTCGGATCTGGGGAATCGAAGGCGCGGCGATCGCCTGGACGGCCAGGACGGCCGTGGATCTTGGCCTCTACGTGGCGGTGACGCGCGCCTTGCTGCCAGAGGGCTCCCAGGCGCTGCGAGAGCTGGGCGCGGGGCTGACCGCCGCGCTGATCGCGCTGGCGGTGGTCGCGTTGCCCCTGGGGATGACCTACCGGGTCTCGACGTTGGCCTTGATTTGCGTGGGGTTTGGGGTGGTCGCCTGGAGCCGGCTGCTTGGTGCCGAGGAGCGTTCCGCGATCGTCGGCCGTCTGCCCGGTTTTTTTCGAGGGCCCGTGCCGCGGAGGGGGTTGTGATGCGGATCCCGCCCCCTCCTGGCGGAGTCGACGGCCCTGAGACCCTCCGTACCCCAGGTGCCAGGGCCAGGCCCAGGGCGCAGGTGATCGAGCATTACGAACTGGAGAAGTCCCTGGCCGATCGACTCCGCCGGGCCGACCCCCAGCGGCGCCGAACGCTCTACGCCGAGGTCTACGACGAGTTGTTCCGTCGACTTCCCCACCATCCTCAGGTGGTCAAGGCGTTGGACCCCGACGCCGCGGCCCGGGAGGTCCGCCGGCAATCAACGCTGTTGCGACGCTATTTGAAGCCTGGGCAGACCTTTCTGGAGCTCGGGGCCGGGGACTGCGGCCTGGCCCGGGAGGTCGCCAAGACCGTCGGCCTGGCGATCGCGGTCGAGGCGTCGCCAGAGATCACCCGGGGGCTGGTCGCGCCCCCCAACCTCCGTCTGATCCTGACCGACTCGTTCACCCTGCCGCTTCCCGACGCGACGGTCGACCTGGCGTACAGCAATCAGTTTCTGGAGCACCTGCATCCAGACGACGCAGGCGATCAGCTTCGCGAGATCGCCAGGGTCTTGAAGCCCGGCGCGCGGTACGTCTGCGTGACCCCCAACGCCCTGTCCGGCCCGCACGACGTCTCCGCGGCGTTCGACGACGAGCCGACGGGATTTCACTTAAAGGAATACACCATCGGAGAAATGATCAAAGCGTTTCGCGAGGCGGGCTTCACCGAATGCCGGGTGGTGGTCGGCGCGCGGGGGGTTTATCTGCCATTCGCGACGCCGGCGGGGCCGCTGGCCTGGGGAGAGAAGCTCTTGTCGGCGCTGCCAGCGCGTTGGCGGCGGGGGGTGTCGCGCACGTTGCCGGCCCGCATCGCGCTGGGGAACAACTTCGTGGCGACCCGATGATGGCCATGACCGGTGCCGCGCAGGTTCCGCCGAGAGACCGATGGACCCTCGGGCCGATCCCGGAGGCGCCCCCGGCGACGGCCGCGCGGGGATTGGGGATCTGGTACGTCCGGCTGTTCGCTCTGGCCATCTTCTTTCCCTATCCGGCGCTGTCGATCGGGAACAACAGCGGCCTTCAGCTCGGCGAGGCGATGGCCCTTTTGGCGACCCTCGCGTTGGTCCACCGGCCGCCTTGCCGGTCGTTCCACGTGATGGTCGTGATCGTCACGACGATGATGGTTTCAAATTTCCTCAATTTGATGCGATACGTCCCACCGCGGCCGGACGGGATGCCGAAGGAGGCGATCTCCTACGCGGTCGCGCTGTGGCCGTTGTGGCCCTCGACGTTCCTGGCGGCGCGTGGCCGATTCCGTGACGCCCTGGTGGCGGCCTCCCTGGCGACGCTCACCCACGCGGCGGTCGGCGCGTATCAAATGTATGCGTTCACGAAGAATGAATTTCCATTATTGTGGCTCTATCGAAACCCCTCGTTCATGCCGATGTCGAGCTGGGCGGAGAGTTACGCGACGTACATGAAACGGCCCTGCGGGCTGTTCCCCGAGCCCTCGGCGATGGGCGCGGCGCTGGGCCCCTGGCTTGTGATCCTGGCCTGCCAGAGTCTGTTGCCCTCGCCGGCATTGGGTCTGAGTCGTCGTGACCGACGGTTGTTTCTCATCGCCTCGGTCGCGGGGTTGGCGTTGCTGGGGCTTTCGCGATCGGGATCGTCGGTGGCGACGGTGGGGGCGTTGTTGCTGGTGCTCGCCGCGAAGGTCGGGCCGGTCCTGCGGGCCTACGGCAACGCGGGCGTCGTCGCTCTGGCGGGCGTCGTGATCCTGGCCGTCGGATCGGCCGGCTACATGGTCACCCAGGTGGGGGGCGACCTGGACAGCCGGATCGAGTCGTCGTGGGGCCTGCGCGGGCGATCGATCTACGAGGCGCTCACCGTGAACGCCTCCTCGATCGCCTTCTTCACAGGGCTCGGGGCGGGGCAGGCCGAGGTCAAGATCCAGGAATTGATGGCCGACGTCCCGCTCTCCGGTGGCGCGGAAAAGGTGGCCGTCTGGAGCCTGGTGGCGAACTACTACATGGAGCACGGGTTGCTCGGGGCCTTCGCCATGGCGGTCACCTTCGGAATGACGGTCCGGGGGGTCCGCCGTTCGTCGGAGGTGGCCCTCGGTGCCGGAGCGTTGCTGGCCTGGCTCGTCGGAGTCACCGTCACGACAAGCTATCTGCACATCATTTCCATTTGGGTTTTCCTCGGCGCGCTGCTGGAGTGGGACAAGATCTTCCCCCCGGCGAAGTCGATTCAGGGGGGCGCTTCATGACGATCCGGAACCTCTTTCCTGGCGATCCCGCCTGGACCGGCCGCGAGAACGCCATGAACTCGGGGCCCAGAACCACGTCGCCACTTTCCCTCGTCGAGGTCCATACCGCGGGAGCATCGACCTTGTCGCTGAAGACGATCCATCCGACCCCGGCGCCGATTCGAGAGGCTCTCCGTCCTGGGCCTTTCAACGAGACGTTCCACACGGCCGACGCGTCGTCGACGTGTGGACCCTCGCGTGTGCTGATGGTCGTCGAATCGGCCGCGGGAGGGACCGGTCGGCACGTCCTGGACCTCTGCGAGGGGCTGATCGCTCGCGGCCGCGACGTTCACATGATCTATTCGACGGGCCGGATCGACCAGATGTTCGTCGATCGAATGGCGAGGATCTCCGGCCTGAGGACGGCCTCACTCAGGCTGCGGACCAACGTCCACCCGGCCGACGCCGCGGCGGTCGTGGCGATCCGCCGTTACGCCCGGGAGCACGGCCCCTTCGACGTGATCCACGGGCACAGTTCCAAGGGGGGCGCGCTGGCCAGGCTCGCCGCGGTTGGCACCCGGGCGCGGTCGTTTTACACGCTGCACGGGTTCATCATCATGGACCCGGGGCTGGCCCTCTGGAAACGGGGGATCTACCTGTCGATCGAACTGGCCCTTGGCATGGTCACCAAGGGAATCGTCGCGGTCTCTCCCGAGGAGGCCAGGGCGGCGGTCCGGCTGGGCCTGGGACGTTCGCGCGTGAAGGTCGTGCCCAACGGGATCGGTCCGATCCAGCTCACCCCCCGCGCCGAGGCGAGACGAACGCTGGGGGTCGCCGATGACGCGACGGTGGTCGGCTTCGTCGGCCGGCTCGTCGATCAAAAAGCGCCCGACGTCCTCTTGCGGGGTTTCGCCCAGGCGAGCCGGACGATTCCCAACGCGAGGCTGACCCTGGCGATGGTCGGCTCCGGACCGCTGGACGCGCCCCTACGCGCGCTGGCCGACGCGCTGGGCGTGGGGGATCGCGTGCTCTGGCTGGGCGAACGAGACGCCCGCGGGCTGCTGTCGGGGTTTGACCTCTTCGCGCTGTCCAGCCGGAAGGAAGGGCTGCCCTACGTCGTCATCGAGGCGATGGCCGCCGGACTGCCGGTGGTCGCCACCCGCTCCGCGGGGGTCGAGATCCTCGTCGACCCTGGAGTGACCGGCATCGTCGTCCCGCCGGACGATCCCGACGCCTTCGGCGAGGCGCTCGCCGGGCTGGGGGGCGACCCGGATCGTCTCGCGCGCCAGGGTCAGGCCGCCCGCGCGCGATCGGCGCGGTTCACCATCGACGCGATGGTGGAGGGAACGTTGGCGGTCTACCAGGGCCTGACCCCGCCGGCTACCTCGCCCGTGAGCCATCCCAGCCGGTCGCCCTCGGCGACGACTTGAGTCTCAGGGGACCAGGTTCCCCAGGAGGGACGATGTTCGACCCTTGCACCAACCCCGCGTTCCTCGCGGCCTTGCACGCGCACGCGTTGGGTCGGGCTTACCTTCGCGAGCGCGACGACCGCCGCCAGGCCACCGGTCGTCAGCAAACCGACTTTTACGAGCGGGTCTGGCGCGAGGCCGCCGACCGCCTGGGCGCGACCTTTGAAGTCCTGGGCTCGGGGATCGCCGAGGTCCGTCGAGGCGGGGCCCGCGTGCGGGTCTTCGCGAACGCCTCGCCGATCGACGACCCCGTGACCCTGGCCGTCGCCCGCGACAAACCACTGACCTACCGATTGCTCCGCGGTCAAGGATTGCCCGTCCCCCGCCACGCCCGGTTCTCTCTCAAGTCCTTCGGAGACGCCGTCGCGTTCCTCCAGAAGACCGGAGGCGATTGCGTGGTCAAACCCGCGACCGGCGATCGCAACGGCCGCGGGATCACCACGGGCCTTCGAACCCGGTTCCAGGTCGCCAGGGCCGCGGCCGCGGCCTCCGTCGACTCGGAGGACCTCTTGATCGAAGAACAGATCGAGGGGGAGAACTACCGCCTGCTCTACCTCGACGGCAGACTGATCGACGCCTGTTGCCGACGGCCTCCCAGCGTCGTCGCCGACGGTCGGTCCACCGTGGCCGAACTCGTCTTCCAGGCCAACGAGGCGCGGCGCCGCTACGGCTCGGGTCTGTCGCGCGTGTTGCTCACGATCGACCTGGACATGTCCCGGACCCTGGCCAAACAGGGGCTCACCCCGCGCTCGGTGCCCGTGGAAGGGGCCGAGGTCCTCCTCAAGACCGTGGTCAACGAGAACTGCGGGGCCGACAACACGACGGCCACCCACCGCCTCTGCGCCGAGGTCATCGAGGCCGGCGCTCGAGCCGCGCGAGCCACCGGGGTTCGGCTCGCCGGGGTCGACCTCATCACGGTCGACCCCGACCGGCCCCTGGAGGAGTCCGGCGGCGCGGTCCTCGACGTGAACACTCCTCCCGACTTTTACTTCCACTACCGCAAACGCGACGGCGCATTTCCCGTGGCGGTCCATGTTCTGGAACGCCTGCTCGCCCCACCCGCGGATCGTCTGGTCTTCACGCGATCCTCCGGAAGGGCCTTCTCCCAGGAGGCACCATGACTCGACCCTCCCCCCACTCCACCGAACGTGTCCACCCTCGCGAAGCGACCTTCTTGAAATCGGTCTCAAGCCACCCCAGGGACAAGGACGCCCCGCCCCGACCACCACAACCCAACCCAGGCGCCCGGCTGTCCGTCCGCATGCTCTCCAGGATCCAAAAACTCGTGCGGACGGCCGACGGGTTCGTCGCGAGGGCCTATCTTCGCGTCGTCAACGAGAAGCCAGCCCTTTTGGCGTTCTTGTTCCATTCACTTTTTCATGACGAAGAAGAAATCACGCGAAATCACGTCGACCCCCTGGACCGGACGACCGTCGCGCGGTTTCGCGAAGTCGTCGCTTACTACGCCAGTCATGGCTACCAGTTCGTCGGACCCGACAGGATCGCCCAGGGACTGGAATCCGGCGGCCGTTACGTCGCCCTCACATTTGACGACGGGTACTTCAACAACACGCGGGCCTTGCCAGTGCTGGAGGAGTTCCAGGTCCCCGCCACCTTCATGATCTCGACCGATCACGTTCGGCGCAACCGCTGTTTCTGGTGGGACGCGCTCCATCGAGAGATGGTCGCCCGAGGGGCGACCATCGAGGACGTCGCCCGCGAGTCCCTACGACTCAAGGCCAAGCGTGACGACCAGATCGAAGCGGAACTCAAGGCCCGATACGGTCCCGGCGTCTCCACACCACGAAGCGACGTCGACCGGCCCTTCACCCCCGCGGAACTTCGAGAGTTCGCCAGGCATCCCCTGGTCCACGTCGGCAACCACACCGTCAGCCACGCGATCCTGACCAATTACCCCGAGAACGAGGCGCGGCGACAGATCGCCAAGGCCCAGGCGAGTCTCATCGAGTTCACCGGCGTCCAGCCGATCGCGATCGCCTACCCGAACGGGGCCTTCACACCCAGGATCGAGGAACTCTGCCGAGAACTCGGTCTGAAGGTCGGCTTCACGATCCGACCCGAGAAGAATCGGACGCCGCTGGACTCCGACGACCCCAGGTTGCTCCACCTCGGCCGGTTCACCCCCCACTCGCAAGACACGATCGTCAACCAGTGCCGGACCTATCGGTCCGACCTTCAGCTCTACGGCAGCCTCCGGGGGAACTACGTCCGGTTCTGCCGGAACGGGTTCTCGAACTGATCTTCAAACCCCAGGGAGGAACCACCCGATGTCCGACTCCCCGACCGGTCCCCCCTCACGATCCCGGCGACGCGTCTTCTTGACTGGCGCGGGAGCGGCCTGGCCACTCCTGACCGCCAGCGCCGCGGCGCAAACTCCGTCACGAAGACCCACCCCACCCGCCACGCGCCGACAGACCCCCTGGGCGCTGAACGTCCGCGACTTCGGCGCCGCGGGCGACGGCCGGGCCGACGACACCGCCGCCATCCAGGCCGCCATCGACACCGCGGCCCGCGAGGGAGGGGGCACCGTCGCCGTTCCCGCGGGGGTCTACCTGTGCCGGACCCTCACTCTGCGATCGAAGATCCACCTGGTGGGCTCAGGGTTCGAGGCCACGATCCTCAGGCTACGCGACGGAACCAACGACGACCTCCTCCGCACCCAGGACCACGCCAGGCTCACGGGCACCGGGGCGGTCCTCGGTCCGTTCAACTGGTCGGTTCGCGACCTCACCCTCGACGGCAACCGCGCCCGCAACAAGGCCGGCTGCGGCCTGCGGATCTACGGCTGGGGCTACCTCCTGAGCGACCTCCGCGTCCGCCAGTGCGCGGGGGCCGGCATCGACTCGGAATGGTCCACCGACGACCCCCCCGAGACCGAACTCGGCATGAACACCCCAGGAGACTCGATGGAGGCCCAGTACCTCAACCTCAAAGTCCATGACTGCTCCGCCGGCGGCATCCGATTCCGCGGCCCCCATGACACCCAGTTCGTCAACTGCGTCGTCTTCCACGGCGAGACCACCGGCATCCTGCTCGCCAGCGGGAAGAACTTCTCCTCCACCGGCTGCCAGCTTCTCAACTGTCACGTCTGGGGACATCACGCGTATTGTTATGTCGTTGACGCTGGCTACGTCAACATGGTCAACTGTTCGGGCGAGTGGGGCTCCAAGGCCCAGGTCTTGCTAAAACAGGGAGACGCGACGATCGTCGCCGGCCGGTTTTTTGGAGACCCCAAGGGACGGCACGTCGGGATCGAGATCGGCACGCCCGAGGAAGTGATCTACGGCACGCAAATCGACGCCCGGTTCGCCAACCTGAACGGCGGGGCGTTGAAGTTTATCAACGAGGGAGGGTCGAGCCAGATTCGGGCCCTGATCTACCAGACCTCCGGCGTGGCCTTGGTCGGTGAGCCCTCGCCGAACACCTCCCATGACGTCCAAGTCAATGGCATCGAGGGGGCCTCGTTCATCAAAACGGCCGCGGGACCGCTGGGCTGGAATGGAGGCGCGCCGATCGCTCGACACCTCTCGGCGACCACCGACTGGGCCCCCCCGGCGCTGGCCGCCGGGGCGGTCGCCTCGACGGAGGTCCCCGTCGATCACGCGACGGTCGGAGATCCGGTCGCCGTCGGCTTCTCTCAGCCCGTGCCCGCGGGGGCGCTACTGTCTGGATCGGTGACCTCCGACGGTCGAGTCACCGTGACCCTGTTCAACGCCTCGGGCCGCCCGCTGCGGTTGTCCCCAGGGGTGCTTCGAGCCGATTGTTGGGTGCATTGACCGACCCGGACGTCGCGATCCGGCAACATCAGGCAGTCCCGGAGCGTGTCACGTGGCGTCAACCACAAAGCTGTCCTAAGATCGAAAAGTTAGGATGACACTCACCGCGCGACTCCCGAGCGAGACCCAATCGCCGGGAGTCCGCCCCGGGCCTCCCTGGGCGCGGGACGGCGCCAACCGTGAGGGCGGATCGTGTCGCGATTGATCGGTCGATGGCTTCAATCCCTCGGCGGCAAGGGCGAAGAACGCCAAGGCGCGCGCGCGAGCGAGTGGGAAGACCCGGCGACGCTCGCGGCCGAGGTCGTCCGGCTCTATGAAGCGGGCCGATACGGCGAGGCCGAGTCCGCCGCCCGTCGGCTCGTGGATCGTCAGCGCCAGACCGTCGGCGAACGCCACGCCGACTTCGCGACCGCCCTGAGCAACCACGGTCTCTTGCTCCAGAAGCTCGGGAGGCTCGACGAGGCCGAGCCTCCGCTCCGCC
>JBFWRA010000078.1:0-8988 GCA_050249155.1 Isosphaeraceae bacterium
CACGTTACAGCTTCCGTTTTCGGCTTGATCGAAGCAAGCCGTCTCCCCCACTATTCCGCAAGGGGCCGGGCGTCGGGGCCTTCGTCACGTTCGGAGACACGCTGGCGATGGGCTTATCCTCGGCCTTTCCCGACTCGGCCAGGGCCAACGCTCCGGCGCGATCCGCGACGAACGTGAACAGCGGGTCCAGTTTGCTAACGCGGAAGACCTCGAAGACCGTCGGGTCCACGTTGCAAAAGATCACGCGCCCGTTCTTCGCCCGTGCGACCCGTTGCAGCGCGACGAAATGCCCCAGAGCCGAGGAACCCGCGAAGCCGACGCCCAACAGGTCGACCACCACGAGGGGTCTTCCCCCGTCTTTGAGATGGGCCTCGTACTTCGGTCTGAGGTCCTGGACGGCCCCCTGGTCCAGCCGAAGACAATCCCAGAACTCCGCCACGAGGATACCGTTGACGTTCTGGATCTCAACCCTCGGTTTGAGCATCGGTCAGGCTTTCCGGTAGTGGAGGATGGGGAGAAAAGGAGAGCCCGCGTCAAGGCGATCGAGACACACTACGTTCCGGAGGTCGATTTGGTTCGTCGATGGAAACCAACGCGTCGACGACTCGTCGGATCGAGGGAGGTCGCGGTTCACCGCTCGGATTTCCATTCTAGTCACGCGAGGAGGCGAACACGATCCCGACTCGCGTGAGACCTCCCACCATGAGAAGAAAGCGACGATCGCGCGGGGATCGCCTATCCCATGACTCCCTTCTCCCGAGCGAATCGACCCTGAATTCGACCTCGGAACCGCGAGAACGGGCCGGGCAACGAACACGAATTGTGGTATCTTCCTTGGGGTGTGTCGAGCCGGGCGTCGCTCGCCTCTCGCTGAGTCGAAAGCGAGCGGACCTGGCCGACAGCCGCACGTGGGCTTCACCCGCTGTTGGGTCGCCGACCCTTCTGATGCAATCGCAAGCTCGCAAAGGGATTGATGCGATGCGAAGGATTCTTCAGATTCTCCCCGGGATTGCGCTGGCCCTGATCCCCATCCCCACCGTTGAGGCCCAGACGCCGGACTGGGTGGCCAAGGTGCTACCGGAACGCGCCTTCCATTTTGGAACGGTCGCCCGGGGTTCCAAGGTCCGCCACAGCTACCGACTTGTGAATTATCTGGATCGACCGTTGCGCATCGTCGACTATCGCACCAAGTGCGGTTGCACCGAAGTTCGGCTGGGGGCTCGGGAAGTCCCGCCGGGAACCCAGACCACGATCGAGGCCGTGATCGACACGACGAAATTCCTCGGAGAAAAAAAGTCGGGTCTCACTCTCATCTTCGACCAACCCACTTTCGCGGAGGTGGACCTCGACCTCTCCTGCTTCATCCGAGGTGACGTCTGGCTCACGCCAGGTCTGGTGGATTTCGGCGTCGTCAACCGCTCCGGGACCGACAAACCCACCGCCTCCCTCAAGCTCTCCTATACCGGCGGGCAGGCGAACTGGGGGATCACCCGGATGCAGACGCGCACGGCCCAACTCTCGGCGAAGCTCCACGAGCGCGATCGTTCCGCCGGGGGAACCGTTCAGTATGAGCTCGTGGCCACGCTCGACCCGCGAAGCTCGAACGGCTTCTTCAAGGATGAAATCACCCTTCACACCAACGACCCGGCCTCTCCGACCATCCCCGTCTCGGTCGTGGGCACCGTGCAGGCCTCGGTCACCGTCTCACCCTCTCCCTTGGTGGTCGGCACGGTGAAGCCGGACCAGGTGGTCTCGAAGACGTTGCTGATCCGATCGTCCCGACCCTTCCAGGTCAAATCGGTGACCTCGGCCGCGTCGGAACTCTCCGCCGCGCCTGTCCCCGAGGGAGCCAAACCGGTCCACACCGTGAACGTCTCATTCAAGGCGCCCAGAGAGCCGGGCCCCTACGACGCCGTCCTCGAAATCGCGACGGACGTGCCGGATGAACCTCCCGTGCAACTTCGCCTGTTCGCGAACGTGGTGCCCTGACGCCTCCCGGCCTCCCTCCTCGGAAAACCGACAGGGCTCGTCGCGACGCCTCGCCGCGACGAGCCCCGTTTGGCTTCGTTTGGGAACCGGCGATCAACGACCCGGGCAAGTGCCCGTCGCGCAGACGGTCGAGGGGAGATAGTACTGGGGCGCGGCGAATCGCGGCGCGATCGCGTGCGGGACCATCCGAGGCGCGGGATACGACACCGTGGGAACGTAGCGCGGCGGATAGGTCGGGGTCGGTGCCTGGTATCCCCAGGTCACGGGGGCGGGGGCGGAAGCCGGCGTGGGGGCGACGATCGCCGAGGGGCACTGGCCATTTGGGCAAGACGCGGCGCGTCCCCCTCCGAAAATGCCCGAGGCGGCGGTCAACGCGGTCACGATCACGATCGAATGCATCAAGGTCACCTGAAACCTGGGTTGCGGCGCGGACGCCGGTTCCGCCGACCCTCCCAGGCATTCCCGGCCCAGGGGATCGGCGTCGATTCTAGCGGTCGCGACGATTGTTGGGAGCGGGCCTCGCTCCTGACAACCCTCGTTCGCGTGCGTTGGCGATCCCAAGCGACCGAAGGCGTCGCGCGGCGGAGCCCTGGGACCGTGAGCCGCCGACGCCAAAACCGCCCGAATCGAGGAATCACCGTGGCGATACCATCGTGGGTGCAAGCACGGATGCTGGTTTGGGCTGGACCGTATTCGTGCGATTGACAGCGGGGAAGGCTCTCCCGTATGCTGTGCCGTGGTCGTGGGCCGCATCTCGAAGCGGGAGTGTGCCCTGCGACGAGGCGGGGGCGGCCGAGCGGACGCGAGGCCGACGAGCCAGGCGTACACGGAAGGGCCGGGCTGGAGCGCCGGAATCCGCCATGACCGCACTACCCTCCCGACGGGAAGCCGGGCCCTCGGTCGGGGCCGGAGCGAGGGTCGCGCTGGCGGTCGCGGACGTCAACTGGTTCACTAGTGAGAACCTCTTTCGTGAGGTCTCGCGTGAGAACGTCTCGACGCTCCTGCTGAAGTGCAGGGACTATCGCAACGCGCTTCAGTCCGGGGTTCCGCCCTGGGCCTGGGGAACCTCGCTCCGCCGAAAGGGGCCCGCGCTGTGGGAGCGGGACCTCGTACTACCGAGCGGCTGGATGAAGCGCTTTCCCAGGTTCGGCATGCGTCCGATCGAGCGTTCGATCCGAACCTGGCGCGAGTCCGAGGTCGGTTCCAGCGAACTCCTGCTGGTGATGACCTACCCGCATTACCTGTATCTTCGTGATAAAGTCCGTCCCGACCGGAGCGTTTACTTCAATATTGACGACTACTCGATGTACTGGCCCCGGTTCGCCGATCGGGTCAATGAACTCGAACGCCAGGCCGTGCGAGAGTCGGACCTGACCGTTTGCGTCTCGAAGGTCCGAACCGAGCAGCTCAAAGCGGCCGTTCCCGAGTCCGCCGGTAAAATCCGACACCTGCCGCACGGAGCCCCGAGCTTTTCCGTGGCCGCCGAACCCTGGAATCGCCCCTCTCCCGCGCCTCCGGACCTCGTCGCGCTTCCCAGGCCCTACCTCGGCTATATCGGAACTCTTGAGGATCGTGTCGACTGGGAACTCCTGTCTCGGATCGCCGTGGAGTTCCCCGACGCCTCGATCGTGATCGTCGGGAAGCCTGGCCCCGACACACGCGAGTCCTGGTCGATCGATCGCCGAAAGTGCCTGGCCAGGCCGAACGTCCACCTCCTGGGGTGGCGGCCCCAGGAACGGATCTCGCGCTACAACAGCGCCTTCGACGTCTGCCTGATCCCCTACCGCACCGACCATCCGTTCAACAGGAATTGCAGTCCCACCAAGATCATGGACTACATGGGGAGCGGTCGTCCGATCGTCTCGACCGACCTCCCGGAATGCCGGCTCTACGAGCGGCTCTTCCACGTCGCCGAGGGAACCGACGCGTTCCTCGAAGCGGTTCGCTCGATACTCGCGTCCGATTCCGACGACGGCCGAGCCTCCCTCCGGCTGGAGTGGGCGCGCGACCACACCTGCCGCAAGGTGGCCCATCGACTTCTCGACATGCTTTGAGATTCCCGGTGAAAACCCGTCCGTCGGCCGCGGCCCGGGAGCGGCGCCGAACCCGGACCTCGCCACGAACGATGGCTTGGGTAACGCGACGCGTGCGAGCGCTCAGTGACCCGCTTCGATGGGTTTCTCGTTTGGCTTGGCCGGAGGCCAGAAGAACACGGCCAGAAGGATCGCGGCTCCCACGGAGAGGCCCATCGGGATCATGAACAGGCCATGGTAGTCGACCACCTTATCCTGGACGTAGACGTCCTGGAGCAGGTGCGGACAGATCGCGTTGGCGAGCAACGCCCCGACTCCCAGGATCATCACGTTGAAGAGACCTTGCGCGCTGGCCCTCGCGTCATGCGGCAAGTACTCGTCAACGAAGATGTACACCGTCGCGAAGAAGAAGGCGTAGCAGATCCCGTGCACGACCTGGATCAGGACGATCAGCCAGGGATACTGCGGGAAGTAGGCGTAGACCGCGAACCGCGCCGCGTGCCCGAGCACCCCGACGATCATGGTGAGCTTCCAGCCGAACTTGGTCAGCACCGCGCCGAGCACCAGCATCGTCACAATCTCGGCGATCTGCCCGATGCTCATCACCGGCGTCACCCAGTTGCCTGGAATCGCGACGACGTCACTTTGAAGGTAAACACCCGTCCAGTTGAAATAGCAATTATGGACGAACGCGTCGATCAGAGTGACGATCCAGAGGATCATCAGGTACGGATGTCGAAGCAGTTTCAGGGCTTCGAGCCAGGCGAGCCGTTCCCGGCCGCCCTCGCCGGAGACCTCGACGATCTTCGGCGGGGTGTGGGGCAGGACCAGGCTGAAGGCGGCTAGCAGCAGCGAGGCGACTCCCGAGACGACGTAGGTCCACCGGGTGCTTTGTTTCAGGGCGTCACCGACCAGGGGCGTGCCGAGCGCGGTTCCGAGCCACTCGACCATTCCCGTGGGATTCTTCGCGCGGACGGCGTCCCAGTCCACCATGATGAAGACGAAGGGCCAGGCCGCGAGGATCCAGCCGACGGTCCCCCCCATGCGCACCCTCCCGAATTCCTTCTTCGCGTCGGACATATGCGCGAACGCGATAGAGTTCGAGATCGAGATCGTCGGGACGTACAGCAGGCAGTGCAGGAGCATTAGCAGGAAGAACGGCCAGAAGTCGGTGACCCAGCCCAGGGAGAGGATCGCGAGCCCCCCGACGAGGTGGCTGAAGCCCAGGAACTTTTGCGCCGCGAAGTTTCGATCGGCGAACTGGTTGCTGAAGAACAACCCCACGATCGCCGCGAACGGAAACGCGTTGAGGATCAGCGACTGTTCGGAGAAGAACCACGCGACGCTCTCGGGGAACAGGGTGTCGAAGGGCTTGGGGGGCACCTGCGAGGAGAATCCCAGTTGCGGCAAGTATCCGAAAATCAAGGGGAGCCACGCCCCCCAGATGAAGAACTGAAGGATCATCATCACGGTGAGTTTGATATAAGTGCTCGTCCGAAAGGTCGTGTCGGTTTCGGTCATGGGTTCAGCCCAGGGGTCGGGGAGTGAGGGTGACTTGGGGGGGTGGCCGGCGGTGATGGTCGCGGCCAGGGCCGGCAGAGAAACGTACCCTTGCCGGGTGGCCTCTCGCAAGAACCCACCGCCAGTCGGGCGTCACCTCGCGCGCGATTGTGAGGGCTCCGGGGCGTCGAGTCCTCTGAGGAACTCGCGCGCGACCTCCAGCGGATCTCGACGCTTGTCGTCGACCTCGGCATTGAGTCGACGCATCGTCGCGGCGTCGATGCGGCCTGAGAGTCCGCTCAACGCCTTCCGCAGGCGGGGA
The DNA here is from genome assembly GCA_050249155.1 of Isosphaeraceae bacterium. Classification (GTDB taxonomy): domain Bacteria; phylum Planctomycetota; class Planctomycetia; order Isosphaerales; family Isosphaeraceae; genus JBFWRA01. The sequence goes on from JBFWRA010000078.1 coordinate 5,845, forward strand.
TCGTCCGTCAGGGCGGACGTCCGGACCAGGGGGACCGCCTCGTATGGAGGGAAGTAACGGCGGTCGTCCTCCAGGACCACCAACCCCATCGCGTCGATCCGCCCGTCGGTCGAGTCCCCGGCGGCCACGTCGAGTGCGCCCCGGGACACCGCCTGATAGAGCAAGTTTCGGTCCATTTCGCGAGGTGGTTCGGCGAACCTCAGGCCGTACGCCTTGACCAGACCAGGATAGCCGTCGGGGCGGTTCATGAACTCGGGACCGAACCCCGCTCGCATGGAGTCGGCTCGACCGGCCAGTTCCGAGAGAGTTCGAATCCCAAGCCGCTCCGCTTGTTCACGTCGCATCAGGATGGCGAAGGTGTTCTCGAATCCGAGCGGGTCGAGACAGGAGACGCCGTCGCGTTCTGCCAGTCCCCGCCTCACCCGGTCGCGGACCTCGGCCGGGTCGTTCCCTGGCGGTTCCCTCAGCAAGGTCGTCAAGGCGGTGCCCGTGTACTCCACGTAGGCGTCCAGTCCCCCTTGCCGCAGGGCGTTGAAACACACGAGCGTGCCGCCGAGGTTGAACCGGCGGTCCACCGGCCTTCCCGTCTCGGCCTCGACCAGGTCGGCGAGCATGTGGCCCAGCAGGATCATCTCGGTCCCGTCCTTCGAGCCGATCACGAACGGGCGGGCCCCGCGCCCGGCGCGAAGCCAGTCGGGCCGTTCGCTCCAGGCTCCCCAGACCGCCAGGCCAAGAAGCGCGGTCACGGCGAGGAAGGCGATCCGGAATCGGAGTCGCGAGGGGCGTTCGCGATGGGGGTCGAGCGCCCGTTCCAGTTCTCCCAGCGCCGCGTCGCAGGCCAGGGCCAGCAGGGCCGCGGGCACGGCACCCATCAGGATCAGTCTGGGGTCGGACAGCGAGACCCCTCGGAAGATGTAGGTGCCCAGTCCCTTCGCGCCGATGGCCGCGGCGATCGTCGCCATGCCGACGGCCGCGACCGTCGCGACCCGAACGCCCCCCAGGACGATTGGGACGGCGAGGGGAAGCTCGACCAGTCGAAGCCGTTGCCAGGATGTCATTCCCAGGCCGGTCGCGGCCTCCGCCACACCGGGGTCGAGGCTTTTCAAGCCGAGGATCGTGTTCTTGATGACCGGAAGCAGCGCGTAAATCACGAGCGCCCCCAGCGCGGGAGGCTTCCCGATCGCGCCGCCGAAGGCGATCAGCAAGAAACCGAGCAATGCCAGGCTGGGGACGGTCTGCAGGACGTTCGCGGTGGTCAGGACGACGCGCTCGACTCGCCTGGAACGCGTGGCGAGCACGCCCAGGGGAACCCCGATCAACACCGCCAGGGCGAGGGCTTCAAGAACCAGGTCCAGGTGGGCGGCCGTCGCCAACGCCAGTGCCGAGCGCTGAGCCCAGGCGAGGGACCAGAAACCAGTCACTGGTCCACCTCCCCCGAGGCGCGGGCCAGCGGCTCACCCTCTTCGAAGAAGGAACGGACGAAGTCCGACGCGGGTCGTTTCTGGAAATCCTCGGGAGTCCCCCATTGAACAAGCCGGCCGTGGTCCATGAGGGCGAGTCGATCGGCGACCCGAATCGCCTCGCGGACGTCGTGCGTGACGAGAACCACCGTCTTGCCAAGCCGGCGCTGCAAGCCTCGAAACTCGTCCTGAAGCTCGCGACGCGTGACCGGATCGAGAGCCCCGAACGGCTCGTCCATCAGGATCAGGGACGGATCGGCGGCCAGAGCGCGGGCCACGCCGACCCGCTGCCGCTGACCGCCGCTGAGTTCCCTGGGTTTCCTCGATGCGAACCGAGACGGTTCCAGCCCGACCAGTTCCAGCAGTTCCGAGGCCCTTCGGTCGCGATCGGGCCTCGCGACGCCCTGAAGCCGAGGCACCAGTCCCACGTTCGCCAGGATGGTCATGTGCGGCATGAGGCCCACTTCCTGGATCACGTACCCGATCGATCGGCGCAGCGCGATCGGATCCCAGTCGGACGTCGCTCGGCCGCCCACCAGGACCCGCCCCGAGGTTGGATCGAGCAGGCGATTGACCATCTTGAGCAGGGTCGTCTTGCCCGACCCGCTGGTGCCCAGCAGCGCGAAGACCTCCCCCTGGTCGACTTCGAGTGAGACGCCGAGAAGGGCCTGATGGCCGTCCGGGAAGGTCTTGTGAACGTTTTCCCAGGCCACGGCCCGAGTTCGCTCATCGCTGGGGATCATGAGGAGGAACGGCTCCTTGGAATCGATGAATACCGTCCGTCGGGCTAAACGGTACCATGACAGGCCGGGTTCCGGTACATTCCGGGAGATGACCGGTCTCACCCACGACCGCCCTCCCGCGACGAAACGAACCCAACGACGACCCGGGAGCAATGCCCATGCTCGCGTTCCACCTCGCTCGATTCTCGGTCGACGCCACTCCTCCCCGCGGCCACTCACTCTGCGGCGGCTGGATCAAGCCCGTGGAAGCGGTCGACGATCCGCTGTCGCTTCGAGGTGTCGTCCTGATGGGCGCCGGGCTGCCGATCGTCCTGGCGTCCCTGGACTGGACCGGGGTGATGGACGAGTCCCACCGGCTCTGGACCGAGGCGCTGGCCGATGCCGCGCACACCACGCCCGATCGCGTGGCCCTGCACTGTGTTCATCAACACAACGCCCCGTTCATCGATCGCGAGGGGAACGCGCTGCTGAAGGCGTCGGGAGCCGACCCCCTGCTCCACGACGACGCGTTTGTGGACGACCTGGTGAAGCGCTCCGCCAGGGCCGTCCGTGACTCCCTGGACCAGGCCCAACCCATCTCGCACCTTCGGGTCGGGCGCTCGGAGGTCCAACAGGTGGCCTGCAACCGCCGGGTGATCGGTCCGGATGGCAAGATCCTGTACACGCGTACGAGCGCGACCAAAGATCCCAAGGCCAGGGCCGCCCCCGACGGGACCATCGACCCCCACCTCGTCTCCCTCAGCTTCTGTCAGAACGACCGACCGCTCGCCAGGCTCTACTACTACACGACTCACCCGATGAGCTACTACGGCGACGGCCGGGTGAGTAGCGACTTCGTCGGGTTGGCCAGGGCGCGCCGAGACGCCGATGAGCCGGAAGTCGCCCACCTCTATTTCACCGGCTCGGCCGGAAACGTCACGGCGGGCAAGTACAACGACGGC
>JBFWRA010000079.1:0-8987 GCA_050249155.1 Isosphaeraceae bacterium
CCGAGGCCGAAGATGGTAGAGCCGTCACCCGAAACAACCTCGGCTATTGCGCCAGAATTCGTGGGAGACTCCAAGGGATCAAGCGTTCCAGTCGCTTCGGTCCATCGGAATGGAGTCGATTGTATTCTTCCGCCTTCCCCTACCGAAGAAAAATAACCCACTACCACGGACCCATCAAAGGATACGTCATTAGCCTTGTAAGGTTGCTCAGGAATGGCATTGCCCGGCAACTCACCCAAACGTGTCATCCCTGTCAATTCCGTCCAGCGGAACGGTTCATATCTTCCACCTGTACGGACATGACCCACAGCAACGGACCCGTCTCCCGATAACGCCAGAACTTCGCTCGAAACCGAACCAGGCAGAAATCCCAATCCCTGAAAGCCCGCCGGCGCTGTCTTTTCCTCAAGCAGGTCGAAGCTGGGCTTCCGACGACGAAATTCTCGCGATCGACCAGACGACATTGGTGAGGACTCCCCGAGACAAAGGCTGCGAAGCTCGGAAGTTCCATTCTCCTCGGGGTCGCTTCCGACCGCGAGGTGACCGTGATGAGCCACGTGAATCCGCCGCTCCAATCCGAGCGGGACGGCGAAAGAGCCGCCCCTCGGCTCGCCGTGCCTCATGCCACGCCTGGATTGTAGAAACGGACGTTGCCGCAAGTCCATTCACAACAAACATTTTGGAAATTAACGGGTACGGGACGGAGAATCTTCCGAGCAAGCACGGTTGAACCCGTGGCATCGCGAGAGTGAGTCGAGTATGCTCGAAAGGGTCATTTTGGAGTAAGCGCCGCGCATTTTCAGGGTAAGGTTCCACCATGTCCCGCCATCGACGGCTTCCGCCACCGGGTGTGCGCCTCGATGAGTTCGAGCGATGCTACGCCTGGGTCGTCGCGAACCGAGAGAAACTCCACGGCCGATTCGACAAAAAGCTACTCAGTGATGGCATCTATATCCTGGATTACATCCATGGCCGACGGGACGAATGGCCCGGAGATGGCGCCCCCTTTCGCCTACGCGCCCCCGACGATCAGGCACCCACCACCCTGTATCGACTGGGATCACAGGCCAGCCAGCTCCTCCAGTTCGCGGCGCACGCGCTAATGCTCGATTTCTATCCCCACATCGGGAAGGCGCCGAGCGAGGAGACCGCCGAAGCAGGCGAGGGGGTGTTATGGGTCGTCCGAGAGGTCCTGGAGAGTTCCCGGCGTTTCGATCGCATCTACTATCTCTATCGCGAGTGGCGGAATCCCTTCGTCGAGTCGTACTTCCGCGGCATGGTGGAGATGGCTCATGCCCTTGGCCTTCGACTCGACATCCGGAGGTTCACCAACGAGGACGACATGGTCCTCGAAGTGGAACGGATCGTCGATCACCACGAGTCGAAGACACCGATCTCCGTCATGTTCAACCTGGAGGAGGAGTCGCTCACCCGCTATGCGAAGCCCATCGCCAGGGCACAGCAACGGGCGGCGCGCAGAGGCACTTCGTTGTTCCTCACCACCACGGGCTATGACAGGTCGCTTGTGCATCAGAACAATCAGGCCATCGGCGAACGAATCGCCGACGAACTGGATCGGGACCTGGCCGGCCGGGTCAAGCGGAACCGGCGGGAAGTGTTGGTCATCCGAGTTGATCTTCCCCGTGATACGAGTCCGATCAACTCCCGGAAGTATTACTTCGAGAGCCGCCTCGAGACGTTGGGACGCCTGGCGGTCGCCGGAATTGACGTTCGGCTCACCGAAGACGAGTTCTACGGCGATCACGCCGCCGCTCTGGTTCGCGAGCGCGTTTGCCAGGTGCTCAAGGCCAATCCGGGGATCGTCGCGGTGTATGCCGGATACCATGGACTCGCGGAAGGGACGCTTCAGGCGCTTTCCGACCTGAAAATCCGCCGCGAGGCGGTGAGTGTGTACGGGGACGAGCTGACCTATCCGATGCTCCTGTTGCTGAGCGATCCGGCTTCTCATTTGGTCGGTATCTGCGGCATCGATGCCTATCACTATGGGCGGTACCTGCTTCGCATCGCCGCGACGCGGAGCAACCCTGACCAGGATCGTGAACGTGAGCGGTGTCCCCTCCCAGAACCGGTCTATGTGACCGAGGCTGATATTGCTCCGTCCGATTCCCGCTCGGTGCGCTACCCCTGGCAGATCGAGCAACGATTTCCAGAGATCGACGTCCGCCTGGATGATTGCAAGTATCGCTGGGAGCTATGGATGCGAGGCCCGGCAGGTGGGTGCTATGGCCCTGATTTGCGGCAGCGGCACAGACGCTGATGTGGTATCGACCACCCCGACGAGAAAACGATTGCGCTTTTGCTCAACTTCCAATACGAAAGAGGGAGGAAACAGCGATCGGTTGACCCCTCATGGCACGCGGGACCACACCCTGGCTACCCTTCGCCCCGGCGTCCTCGCCCGACCCCGGGACCAAAGACGCGCCCCGGGAGACGACCCTCGCACCACACGGAGACCCCCCCCATGCGCCACAAGACGATCGTGCTCGAACTCCTGCAGGACCAGTTCCCCACGCTGCATCGCCGGCTCAAGGCCGAGCGGATGCTGCTGACGGCCGTGGAACGCCACGCGCTGGCGTTCAAGGCCAGCCACGAGCACTGGAAGAATCAGCTCCGCCGCACGCGGCCGGGGAGCCACCCGGACCAGGTCGCCTCCGAGGCGTTGGAGCACGCGATCCGGGACCTCCAGGACGCTTTGCGGGCCGAGTCGCCCACGCACGAGGGCACGGCGTAGGCCCGTACCGCGGCCACGCGGACCTGCCCTTCACCTCCCACGCCGATCGCGCGAATCACACGCGCGGACGCTCCCACGATCCCCGCCAGTCCCTGCTCTCGTTCGATGCTGCTCCAGCCCATCGCGATCACGCCCAGGACCTTCGCACCTCCGCCGCCATGCCGGGCCCGGTCCCTCCGCCCGCGATCGCCCCTGAAACCGTGCCCCCGCCCGAGCCACCCCGCACGACGCCGGACGCCCCCCGGATCGCCAGCGGCGAGAAGGCCAAGGCGCGCGACCTGCTCGCGGCCATCCGCACGCTCAAACGCATCGAGCGCGAACAGCGGCCCGCCACCCCCGAGGAACGGGACGTCCTCGCCCGCTTCGGCGGCTTCGGCGCCGTGGCGCTCGGGATCTTCCCCGACCCGGTCAAAGGCACCTACAAGGACGGCTGGCAGGTCATCGGCGAGGAGCTGGAACGGCTCCTCACGCCCGAGGAGTACGCGAGCGCCAAGCGCACTACCTTCAACGCCTTCTACACCTCCCCCACCGTGATCCGGGCGATGCACCAGGCCCTGTCACGCCTGGGCGTGCCCGACGACGCCACCGTGCTGGAGCCCGGCTGCGGCAGCGGCAACTTCCTCGGCCTGGCCGCCGAGGGGATGCGCTTCATCGGCGTGGAACTCGACGGCATCTCCGGACGCATCGCGCGGGCGCGTTTTCTCAACCACGACATCCGCATCGAGGGCTTCCAGGACACGAGGCTTCCCGCGGACGGCGTCGAGGCGGTGATCGGCAACGTGCCCTTCGCCGACCTGCGGCTCGACTACCAGGGACGCAAGCTTGCGCTGCACGATTACTTCCTCGCCAAGTCGGTCGATTCGCTTAGGCCCGGTGGCGTGCTGGCCCTGGTGACCTCCCACTTTACCCTCGACAAGCAGAACGCGGGCTTACGCGAGCACCTCGCCGAACGCGCCGACTTCCTGGGGGCGGTGCGTCTCCCCTCCGACGCCTTCGCGCGCGAGGGCACGCGCGTGGTCACCGACCTGGTGTTCCTGCGGCGGCGCGAGGAGGGTGAACCGGCCCGCCACGCCGACCCCGACTGGCTGGGCACGAGGCCGCTCGCGGTCGAGGGGGCGGAGGTGCCGATCAACGGCTATTTCCTGAATCACCCCGAGATGGTGCTGGGCGCCTGGAGCCGCAAGGACCGGCTTTACGACGCGGGCTACAGCCTGGTTTCCACCGGCGATCTCGAGCCGCAACTCCGTGCGGCGATCAACCGCCTGCCCGAACAGGCTCCCTACCGCAATGCCACCGCCACGGCCGCGACTCGCCCCCCTGCCCCGTTCATGCCGCCGCCGGCCCTGCCGCACGTCACCGAAGGCAGCTTCTTCGTGCGACCGGACCGCGTGATCTGCCAGCAGCTCGGAGGCGAGGCGGTGCCCGCCACCCACGGCCGCACCACGCTGCGCGCCGACGGCACGCTCGTGGGCAAGCGCCTCGCGGGGCTGATCGAGCTGCGCGACCAGGCCCGACGCGTCCTGCAATCGCAGAATGAGGGCTGGCCCGAGGAGCACCGTCAGAACGCCCGACGCGAGCTGGGCCGCCTCTACGACCGCTTCGCGGCCGCCTACGGCCCCATCAACAAGACCACCTTCGGCGAGACCGAGGAGGGGACGGTCATCCGCCGCATGCCCAACCTGCTCAAGTTCCGCGACGATCCCGACGCCATGCTGGTGATGGCGCTCGAAGAATACGACGAGACCACCGGCAAGGCCGCCAAGGCGGCCATCCTCAAGAAGGACGTGGTGGGCCGCACCCCCGACGTCACCCGAGTCGCCACCGCCGAGGAGGGGCTGCTGGTCTCCCTCGACCGCAAAGGCGCGGTCGACCTCCCCTTCATCGCCTCGCTCCACGGCAGGGCCGAGGACCAGGTGATCGCCGAGCTGGACGACCTCATCTATCACGACCCCCAAACGAAATCCTGGCAGACCGCCGACGCCTACCTCTCGGGCGACGTCCGCGGCAAGCTCGCCGCCGCCGAGGCCGCCGGCCCGGCCTATGCCAGGAACGCCGAGGCCCTCCGCGCGGTCCAGCCCGAGGACGTGCTCCCCGGCGATATCGACGCCAACCTGGGCGCGCCCTGGATTCCGGAATCCGATATCCAAGCCTTCGCCGCCGAGCTCTTCCGCGTGCCCGCCGCCTCCATCCGCGTGGGCCATCTCGCCCGGGACGCTGTCTGGAGCCTCGACGCCGACTACGCCGCGACCGCCTCGGTCGCCGCCACCGCCGAGTACGGCACGCCCCGGGCCCACGGCGTGGGGCTCCTCGAACTCGCGCTCAACCTCAAGACCCCCGTGATCTACGACACCATCCGTCACGGCGACCGCGAGGAGCGCGTGGTCAACCCGGAGGACACGCTGGCCGCCCGCGACAAGCAATCCCAGATCAAGGAGCGCTTCCGTTCCTGGGTCTTCGCCGACCCCGAACGCACCGAACGGCTGGTGCGCCTCTACAACGACACCTATAACAATTTGCGGCCACGGCTCTTCGACGGCTCGCACCTCGACTTCCCCGGCATGAGCCAGGCGATCGAACTCCGGCCCCACCAGGAGGACGCGGTCTGGCGCGGCATGAGCGGCGGCAACACCCTGCTCGCCCACTGCGTGGGCGCCGGCAAGACCTACACCATGGCCGCCACCGGCATGAAGATGAAGCAGGCCGGGCTGATCCACAAGCCCATGTACGTGGTGCCCAACCACATGCTCGAGCAGTTCGGCAGGGAATTCCTCCAGCTCTACCCCAACGCGCGGCTGCTGATCGCCAACAAGGACGACCTCGCGCGCGACCGCCGCAAGCTGCTCACCGCCCGCATCGCCAGCGGCGAGTGGGACGGCATCGTGGTCACCCATTCGAGCTTCGAGCGCATCGGCATGAGCCGCGACTTCCAGGTCGGATTTCTGCGCGAGCAGATCGCCGAGTACGACCAGCTCCTGTGCGACCGCGCGCGCGGCGACGACTCGCGTGCCCACCGCAACATTATCAAGACGATCGAGAAGCAGAAGGCCCGCCGCGAGGAGCGGCTCAAGGACCTCCTCGCCCAGGACAAGAAGGATGACGGCCTGGTCTTCGACGAGCTGGGCGTCGACCACGTCTTCGTGGACGAGGCGCATTACTTCAAGAACCTGGAGACGCCCACCAAGATGGAGCGCGTGGCCGGCATCCAGACCGGCAGCAGCGAACGCGCCTTCGACCTGTTCATGAAGGCCCGCTATCTCCACCGGCGGCACCCCGGCCGCGGCCTCACCTTCGCCACCGGCACGCCCGTCTCCAACACGATGGTGGAGCTCTACACGCTCCAGCGGTTCCTCGACCCCGAGGGGCTGGAGCGGCGTGGCATCGCGCATTTCGACGCCTGGGCGGCCACGTTCGGCGAGGTGGTCGACACCATGGAGATCGCGCCCGATGGGACGAGCCTCCGGCCGAGGAGCCGCTTCGCGCGGTTCGTCAACCTGCCCGAGCTCCAGCAGATGTTCCGCTCCTTCGCCGACGTGCAGACCGCCGCCATGCTCGACCTGCCCCGCCCCCGCCTCGAAGGCGGCAAGGCCGCCGTGGTGGCCTGCCCGATGTCCGAGGAACAGGCCGAGATCCAGGCCGAACTGGTGGCCCGCTACGAGCGACTCCGCAAGGAGAAGGTCGATCCCCGCGAGGACAATGCCCTGGCCATCACCACCGACGGCCGCAAACTCGCGCTCGACGCCCGGATGCTTTCGGGGGCCGCGCCGGATGCGCCCGGCTCGAAGGTGAACGCCCTTGTCGCTCGCGTGACCGAGACCTGGGAGCGCACCGCCCCGACTCGCGGCACGCAGATGATCTTCTGCGACCTGGGGGTGAACCCCACGCCATGGGGCTACTCGGTCTACGAGGAGATCGCCGGCAAGCTGGTCGGGCGCGGCATCCCCCGGTCGCAGGTCGCCGCCGTCGGCGCGGCCGAGAGTGACGCCAAGAAGCAGGCCCTGTTCGAGCGCGTGCGCGCTGGCGCGGTGCGGGTGCTGATCGGCAGCACCCAGAAGATGGGCACCGGCACCAACGTGCAGAAACGGCTGGCCGCCCTGCACCATCTCGACGCCCCCTGGAAGCCCGCCGAGGTCGAGCAGCGCGAGGGCCGCATCCTCCGCCAGGGCAACGAAAACGAGGAGGTGGCGATCCACCGCTACGTCACCGAGGGCTCCTTCGACGCCTACATGTGGCAGGCGCTGGAGACCAAGGCGAAGTTCATCGCGCAGGTGATGACCGGCGAATGCGCCGTGCGCCGTGCCCAGGACATCGGCGGGGAGACGCTCTCCTACGCCGAGGTCAAGGCGATCGCCTCGGGCAACCCGGCCGTGCTCACGCTGGCCGAGGCCGACGCCGAGTTGCAGCGGCTGGCCGTGCTCAGGAAACACCACGCCGACGAGCAGTACCTGGCGCGGCGGCACTTACGCGAGCTGCCCGGGACCATCGCGCGGCTGGAGCAACGCATCGACGCCCTCACGCGCGACCTGGAGACGATCGGCACCCACGAGGACGATCCGATCCTGCTGGAGGGACGGCCCTGCACCCGGTCCGAGGCGCTGGAGGTCCTGGCCGGTCGCCTCAAGCACCTGCCCGAGCGGGTCACGGAGACACGCCGCGTGCCGCTCGGGACTTACCACGGCCTCGCCTTCGGCCTGGTGCTGCATCCCGTGGGCGCCCCCGAGGTGATCCTCGAAGGGGCCGCCACGCGCACGACGATGCTCGCGCGCGATTCCCACGGGCCCCGGGCCATGCTCAACGCGGCCGAACGCCTGGCGGAGGGCTGCGAGGACCGGCGCGAGCAGGCCCGGCGGGACCTCGCCCTCGCGCGGACGCAGATGCAGGACCACGAGGCCCGATTGGGGCGGCCCTTCGCCCATGACCATTACCTGTCCGAACTCGGCCGGCTCCGCGACCAGCTCCAGGCCGCCCTCTCCGGCGGCGCGGTCGAGCCGGGATCAGCCCCTCTGCCCCCGCCGCGGGAACTCGCCGCGACCATCAAGGCGTTCCAGGCGGCCCACATGGTGGAGTCCGCCCCCGAACGCACCGGCCCTCGCGCCTCGGCAACCGCCGAGGAACCAGTCACGCGGCGCATCCGCCGCCAGCGCCCGGGCCCGCAACCCACGACCGAGCCAGAGTATTCCAGCGAGGACACACATGCACCAGCTCAGCCTGCCAATCTTGAGGAGACGGCCTTCCCTGCCGCAGCGCAGCTTGAGACGCAATCATCGCACGACCATGGAGCGACGGAGGCTTCCTCCAAACCACGTAGCAGTCACGGCGATCGCGTCCTGCGAAGCAGGAGATCGCGCCAGCCCACCCTGTTCTGATCAGCCACCTGCGTCGCTGCCGGTTCCCGGAGTCCGGGGGATATTTCGCCCCTGGTTCCCGATCCTCCCTGGGGCTCCCTGCGGCCTGCGAATGGGTTCCACCCCTCCCGCGGGCCACGGCTGCCAAACACAAAAGCCTTCGGCGGCCGAGCCTCCGAGGCTTCTAGCATTTCGGTCCGTGGCCCTTGTTACCCCCGTCTTCGCCAGATGGGCAGGGTTGGCGGCGAGCGGGCATCGCCCTGCCGCCAAACTGGACAACGATCAATAGTATGATTAAATCTTAAATCAGGAGGACCTATGAAGAAGAACGACGACCTCCGCAACCGCTGCCTTGCCTACGATCTTGCCGACGACGAGGTGACGACGTTCTATCGCGGCAGCGGGCGCGCCACTGTGGTACTCGACGGCAACGATAATATTATCGCGTGCTACTATCACCAACTCGACGAGTTGCCGAGTGACTACCATGTACCCTGGAGCTACCTCAAGAAGGTGTATCCGCTCGCGGCGCGGGTGACGGACGGGATGATGAGCTGCCACCAGTTCTGCCCGGACGAGCGCGACTGAAGACACCACCCGCCGGTTCCCGTTCTCACCCTGCAAGGTGAAGGCCGGAGCGCCATTCCCGTGGTTACCATCTGATCGAGCCATATCGCCCGCCGCTCCCTACCTCACGAAAACAGCTCCCGGTCCCTGATCTTCCGCGGCTCGGAGAAGTCCTCCGACCACCACGGCCGCTCGCCCTGACTGCGCGGCGGCTTCTTCAGCGTGAGCTTCTTTCGCTCCCTGCGGGACTCGGCCTGGGCAACCCGAAAGTGGTAATGGTCGAAGATGCGGATCGCCTCGATCATGTAGGACACGGCGACGCGGCG